>NZ_JAGIXF010000013.1:0-116438 GCF_021483755.1 Burkholderia sp. WTPI3
GCTGGAGGATTTCCTGTCGGATGAAGCGGCAGAGGAAACGCTGGATGCGGTGATCGACTGGGGCCGTTACGGCGAAGTGTTTTCGTATAACGACAAGACGGAGGTGTTCAGCCTCGAGGATGTCGAAAGCTGACCCCCGCGCCCGAATGGCGATTCGCGACCGTCATTCGGGCAAATCCCGCAGGTTCGGATCCAGCTCGATACCGCCGGTATTGAGCCGCTCGATCTTCTCCATCCGCTGCCGCGCGAGTTCCGGAAGCTGGTTCGTCACGCCGATCACGAGTGCTTCGGCCAGCGCCAGAGCCGGCACATTCGTCTGCAGCATCGCGAACGGCCGCCCGAGGATCCGGAGCACGATCTGCGCGAACGCGCTGATCGGCGAACGCCATTCGTCGGTGATCAGCAGCACGCGCGCGCCGAGCTGGTGCGCGGCCTGCGCGAACCGGATGCTGTCCTTCTGGTAGCGGCGGAAATCGAAAATGACCAGCACGTCGCCGGGCCCCATGTCGGCCAGCGCGACGGACGAGAGATTCACGTTCGGCTCGACGTATTGAACGTGCGGCCGCGCATACGCGAGCGTGAACGAAAACAGCGACGCGAGCGGCGCCGTATACCGCCCGCCGCCGCAGAAGACGCGTACGTCCGGATCGGCCAGCAGCGTCACGGCCTGGTCGAAGGCGGCCGCGTCGAGTCCTTCGATCGTCGTCGCGAGCGATTGCGAGAGCCGCTGGAAGATCGCCGCATGGCTGTCGCGCATCCCGAATTCCGAGTGGAACGCATCCATGCGCGCGAGCGGCGAGTTCATCGCCGTGTCGATCTCGTCGTGCAACGCCTGCTGGAACGACGAGTAGTTAGGGAAGCCGATCCGCACGACGAAGCGGAACACGGTCGGGTCGCTGACTTCGGCTTGCTTCGCGAAGCTCGCGATCGGCCCGAGCCCGAGGCTCGGGTAGCGATCCAGCAACGCCTGCGCGACCTTCTGTTCCGACGGCGTAAAGCTATCCATCTGGGATAGCAGCAACGCCCTGATGCTTGTCCCCATCGGGCACTCCGGCTTTCTCGTATCTGAATGACAAACGGCAGACCTGCGTCTGCCGGCGACTCCACGCATGTTAGCCGATCGGCACGCCACGGGCCGCGTGCGGCTGCCGATTAGAGGGACATATCATCCGTCGACGCATTTCTTTTGATGTGTAATAAAGCAAACATGATAGACCGCCTGATGCGCAAGTCTTCGAGAAAAATTCAGTGAATACCCTATGTTTTGGCATGAAAATGCGAGTGCTATGATCGCGGTCTTGTCGAAATGTATTGTTCATTACATTCCGGATCGGCAGTGACGACCCGCCTGTTGGCGGGTCGCGCATCCCGGCATGGCCCGGTTATTTGAATTGTCTGGAGGATTCCGTCATGAGGCGGCTCGTAGTACTCACCCTGTTGTCGGCCATGAGCGTGTGCGCGTTCGCGGCGTCGGAACCCGCGGTCGAAGCGAAGAACGGCATGGTCGTGTCGTCGCAGCATTTCGCGTCGCAGATCGGCGTCGACATCCTCAAGGAAGGCGGCAACGCGGTGGACGCCGCGGTGGCGGTCGGCTACGCGCAGGCCGTGACCAACCCGTGCTGCGGCAACATCGGCGGCGGCGGTTTCATGACCGTTCACCTGGCCGACGGCCGCGACCGGTTCATCAACTTCCGCGAAACGGCGCCGGCGGCAGCTTCGGCGAACATGTACCTCGATGCGAAGGGCAACGTCATTCCGGACGACAGCCTGTACGGATATCGCGCGGTCGGCGTGCCGGGCACGGTCGCGGGCCTCGATCTCGCGCAGCGCAAGTACGGCAAGCTGACCCGCAAGCAGGTGATGGAGCCGGCGATCCGGCTCGCGCGCGACGGGTTCGTGCTGACGCGTGCCGATACGGACATCCTCGACACGACGATCGACCGCTTCAAGAAGGACCCGGACGCCGCGCGCATCTTCCTGCGCCCGGACGGCTCGCCGCTGCAGCCGGGCGACCGCCTGGTGCAGAAGGACCTCGCGCGCACGCTGGAGCGCATTGCGGAGCAGGGCCCCGACGCGTTCTATCACGGCGAGATCCCGAAGATCGTCGAAGCGGCGGCCAAGCGCGGCGGCGGGCTGATCACGGCGGCGGATTTCGCGGCATATCGCGCGCAGGACATGGCGCCGCTGACCTGCACGTATCGCGGCTACGAGTTCGTGTCGGCGCCGCCGCCTAGCTCGGGCGGCGTGACGATGTGCGAGACGCTGAATATCCTCGAAGGGTATGACATGCGCAAGCTTGGCTACCATTCGGCCGCGTCGATCCACTACATGACCGAAGCGATGCGCCATGCTTACGAGGATCGCAACACGCTGCTGGGCGACCCGAACTTCATCGACAACCCGATCGCGAAGCTCACGAGCAAGGAATACGCGGCGCAGATCCGCAAGAGCATCCACGCCGACACGGCGACGCCGTCGGTCGACGTGCAGCCGGGCGTCGGAGTGCACGAGAAGCCGGAAACGACGCATTACTCGATCATCGACCACGACGGCAACGCGGTGTCGACGACGTATACGGTCAACGGCCGCTTCGGCGCCGTGGTCATCGCGCCGGGCACGGGCTTCTTCCTGAACGACGAGATGGACGACTTCACGGTCAAGATCGGCGCGCAGAACATGTTCGGCCTCGTGCAAGGCACGCGCAACTCGATCGCGCCGGGCAAGCGTCCGCTGTCGTCGATGGCGCCGACCATCGTGAAGAAGGATGGCAAGGTGTTCATGGTGGTCGGCTCGCCGGGCGGCTCGCGGATCATCACGATCACGCTGCAGACCGTGCTGAACGTGATCGACTACGGGATGGCGCCGCAGGACGCGGTCGATGCGCCGCGTATTCATCATCAATGGCTGCCGGACGAGGTTTATTACGAAACCTACGGCCTGTCGCCCGACACACTCGCGATCCTGCACAACATGGGCTACAAGATGGTCGAGCAGACGCCGTGGGGCGCCGCCGAACTGATCCTGGTCGGCCTGCCCGGCACCGAAGCGGCGAGCCGCCAGAGCTCCGGCAACGACTCGTCGGTCTCCGGCAACGTGCGCGTCGGCTTCGTGTACGGCTTCAACGATCCGCGCCGCCCGGCCGGTTCGGCGATCGGGTACTGATCCCGGGCGCGCTCCAGCGCGCAGCATGCTGAACGGCTGTAACCGGCGTTCGCCCCGCGCGCGAACGCCGGGGCGGCGGCAGCGCGTCCGGTCGCGGACTTTCGCAGTCCCTTTCGTGGTCCCTTTCGCAGCAGCAAGCGCGGCGGCGGCCCGGCATGCCGGGCACGACCGACCCGCAACACGCGCGCCCTGGCACGGCACCGGCGCGCGTCCTTCGCCCTTCAATTCCTGCCCCTTCGGCGTGCGGCGCAAGATCTCGAGCTTCGTGATGCCGATGGGCTATTCGTTCAACCTCGACGGCTCGATGATGTACTGCACGTTCGCGTCGCTGTTCATCGCGCAGGCGTACGACATCCACCTGTCGCTCGGCGCGCAGATCACGGTGCTGCTGATCCTGATGCTGACGTCGAAGGGGATGGCCGGCGTGCCGCGCGCATCGCTCGTCGTGATCGCGGCGACGCTGCACCAGTTCGACATTCCCGAAGCCGGGCTGCTGCTGATTCTCGGCATCGACACCTTCCTCGACATGGGGCGCTTGGCTACCAATGCGGTGGGTAATTCGATCGCCAGCGCGGTGGTCGCGAAGTGGGAAGGGGCGCTGATATCGGAGTCCGAGGCCGCAGCGCATGCCGCGCATCTCGACGCCGAACTGGAACGGCAGATCGACGGGGCCGCGCCTGACGCCGGTCGGGCAAGCCTGGTCCGAGCTTGCGTTTGCGAACGATGAGGCATCACGCGCCGGGACAACCGGCGGTTCGCGAGGTTGCCGCGCATCGCGGCAACCTCTGACGACTACAGCGCGTTCATGCCGTCAGTCACGGCTGCCGCGGCGAACGTCCGGCGGCATCGTGACAAGGCCGCAGCCGATCAGGCCGCGCTCTGGCCGGGCGGCACGCCGTCGCGCGCCACGCGACGCGCGCGGCGTCGCCGGACCATGATCACGAGTGCGATCAGCAGCACGACAAGCACCGGCGCCGGCAGCATAAGCGGCCGGGCCCGCACGAGCAGCGGAACCGGGCCGCCGCTGCGCACGACGGCCACATCGTCCGGCGTCACGGTCACGTCGGCATTGCCGTACTGCGCGAGCACATAGTTCGCGATCGCGGCGACCTGATCGTCCTTCAGCGGCTGGACATACGAATCCTCGCCGAACGACGGCATCAGCACGTGCTGGCCGCCTGCGTCGCGGTCGACACCGTACAGGATCGCGGCAATCAGGTTCGACGGATTGCGCGAGCCCGTGGCGGTGTTGTTCGACAGCGACGGATACGCCTGACTCGGGCTGCCCTTGCCGTTGGCCTGGTGACAGCTCGCGCAGTAGCCGCTGAACAGCGCCGCGCCCGTCGTCAGCGTGCCGTTCGCATTCAACGCGGACGTGCCGCGCAACGTTGCTTCGCTGCTGACTGCGCTGCCGTGCGTGAATGCCGGTACAGACTCGCGCTCGTCACGGATCGGCTTCGTGCTGCGCAGATACGTGACGATCGATTGCAGGTCCGCGTCCGACAGATACTGCAGGCTGTTCTGCACGGCTTCCGCCATCGGGCCGGCTGCCTGGTTCTTCCCGGGGGCGCGGCCGGTCTTCAGGTACGACACCAGCTCGCCGTCGGTCCACGCGCCGATCCCGCTCACCGGATCCGACGTGATGTTCGGCGCATACCACGCGCCGAGCTGAGCACCACCCAGGTTGCGGCCGAAGTCTTCGGCCATCAGCGCGTTGCGCGGCGTGTGGCACGCGCTGCAATGCGCGAGCACGGTGGTCAGGTACGCACCGCGATTCCACTGCGCGTCGTGCGCCGGGTCGGCCTCGAAACGCTTGTTCGTCAGGAACAGCATGTTCCAGCCCGCCATCGCGGTGCGCATGCCGAACGGGAACGGCAGGTTCGTCACGGGGGCGGGATCGTCGACCGGCTTCACGGCGTGCATGAAGTACGCGTAAAGCGCGAGCACGTCGTCGTCGGCGAGGCCGCTGTACGACGTATACGGCATCGCCGGATACAGGCGTGCGCCGTCCGCGCGCACGCCTTCGCGCAGCGCTCGGGCGAACTGCGCCTCGGTGTAGTTGCCGATACCGGCCGTTTTCGACGGCGTGATGTTGCTCGAATAGATCTGCCCCATCGGCGACGCGATGCCGTAGCCGCCCGCGAACGGCTTGCCGCCGTCGAGCGCCGTATGGCAGGCCATGCAGTCCGCCGCGATCGCGAGCTGATGGCCTTTTTCGATCAGCGCCGCATCGGCTGAAGTCGGTGTCGTGCCGGCCGTTGCCTCCTGCGCGAACGCGGGCGTGCCGCCGCCGAACAGTCCGAGTGCGATGGCTGCGCCGTAGCCGGCGGCGCGCAGCGTGCGAAGTTGTCGTTGGATCGTGTGTTTCATCGCATCAACCCTTCGCGAGGCTGGCGGAAATCGAATCCGCGGCCTTCAGGCCAAGGGCCGCCATCGACAGCGTCGTGTTGACGACGGACGCCGACGGCATCGCGCCGCCGCCCGGCAGCCACAGGTTCGCATGGTCATGCGCGCGGCAGTCGCCGTCGACGACCGAGCTCTTCGGATCGGCGCCCATGATGGTGCCGCCCATGATGTGATTGTTCGCGTTCAGCGACGTCGTGATGTTGAACTCGACGGCGTCGAACAGGCTGCCGATATGCGTGAGCTGCTTGCATGCCGCGTCGTAGCCGCGTCGCACATAGTCGCCGACGTCGTAGTGGATGTCGGGGCACGCGAGGCCGAGCGGATCGACGCGCGTCTTGCTGAGCGTCAGGCGGTTGTTCGGATCGGGCAGCGGCTCCAGGCTGATCGACAGGTCGACGCCGTAGATCGCGCGGCGCCGGATTTCCTCGTCGAGCGCCTTGCCTACCAGGCCGAGTTTCAGCGCCTGCTGCGTGGCCGGCCCGACGCGCGAGATGTTGTTCAGGATCATCTTGTTCGCCGAATATTGCCCGCGGAAATCGCCGTCGCGCGGGCCGACGATGCAGCTGCTCTGCGCGGGGCCGCGGCCGAGCCACATCGGCTCGTTCGCGAGGAACGTGCAGTGGAAGCCCGAGTGATCCATCATGTTGCGGCCGACCTGGTCCGAGCCGTTCGCGATGCCGTGCGGATTGCGCTCGTTCGCGGCGAGCAGCAGCAGGCGCGGCGTCTCGATGCCGTTGCACGCGAGCACGAACATCTTGCCGCTCGCCTTGTGCGACTTGTGCGACGTGTCGTACCAGTGCACGGCCGTCACGCGATTGTTCGCATCGGTGTCGATCTTGTAGACGACCGATTCGGCGAGCACCTTCGCGCCCTTGCGCTCCGCGCGCTCGATGTGATGGATGCCGTTGTACATCGCGCCGATCGGGCAGATCGGCTGGCAGTTGTTGTTGCCGCAACAGACCGGGCGGCCGTGCCACGGCCGCGTGCTGCGCGCCTGCGGAATCGGGATCGATTGGTAGCCATGCGCGTTGACGACTTCGGCGAAGCGCCGGTCGCCATGGCCCCACGGCACCATGTCCATCGGATACGGGCGGCTGCGCTGCGACGGCGACTGCATGGCCGGATCGCTCGGCCCGGCGACGCCCATCTGCTCTTCCGCGCGGCAATAGTACGGCTCGAGCTCGTCATAGGAGATCGGCCAGTCGCGGCCGACGCCATACGTCGACTTCATCCGGAAATCGACCGGCAGGTGGCGCCAGCTCGACGCGGCCCAGTGCCACGTCGTGCCGCCGACCGTGCGCAGATAACCCTGCTGGAAACTCTGGCCGTCGCGGCCGCTCAGGCCGACGTAGTTGTTCTTCGGAAAATACAGCGGGGCCGGCGCGTTCGGCGCCTGCGGGTAGAGCCCCTGGAAGTCGGAGCCCACGCGATTGTCGAAGGGCATGTTGCGCCAGTTCTCGACCGCCTGCGCGCGTTCGATGCGCAGGCCGGATTCGATGATCAGCACCGAATGGCCCTGGCTGACGAGTTGATCGGCGATCAGGCCGCCCACCACGCCGGAGCCCACGATCACGACGTCGGCCGACACGTCGCCGTTCGATTCAAAGACAGGAGTTCTCATGGGATTCAGGCGTGCTTTTGCGGGAGCGGGGCGGCGCGACATCGGCCGGCGGCGGTTCGGCGGTCCACCACAGCGGGCCGTTCGAACAATAGGTCGGTGCGCTCATCCCGTCCTGGACGGTGTCGTACATCAGCGCATCGGCATAGGCGACCATGACGGCCTTCTGGCCATGTCCGACGGTGCCTGTGTACCACGCGGCGACGATCGCGAGCGCCGTGTCATGCAGACCGGCGCTGTCGGCATCGGCCAGCAGTTGCGTGGGTGTCTGGCCGGCGCGGACGCGTTGCGCCAGCGCGGTCGCACGCGCGGCAAAACCGGCATCCGTGCGACTGAAGGCGGCGACCAGGCGCGAGGCCGTCGTCAGGTCGAGATTCGCATGGCCTGTCAGCGCTTTCGACAGTGCGAGAAAGGTTTTGCCGTCGAGCGACGGCTGCTGCGCGAAGGCGGATCCGGGGGAGGCGGTCAACAGCCCGACTTGCGTCAGTGCCGCCGCCATCACTTTCAGCGCCGTTCTCCGGGTAACGCCGGCGCGTGCAGCGACGCGCCTTTCATGATCGTGTGGGGCCATGTCGTTTTCGTCTTTTTGCGAGAGATATTTTCTTTCTTCGAAGATTCCGCGAGGGGAGTCGCTCCCGGTCGCAACGACCGGAATGTCTTCCTTCACAGCATTGCGTCACGCATCCGAACACACCGGCAAACGATCATGACCGGCTGAACGGAGAATGCCACATGCCGTGAGAATCGGCTTTTTATCTGTCAAGGCGGGGCATAATCCGGGCATGCGAAAATGGAACCGGTTCCATTTTCGCATCCAATGCTCCGTTCAAATTTTTATCGGGCGGGGAGGAGTGTAGCGATATTGCCCGGATCGCGTATTTTCGCGATGGGATCGGGCGCCGAATGCCGGCCGACGCACGGTTAATCCGCCGGGCCGCAACCGGCCTCGGATATGCGAGAGTCGGCTGTAATTAAATTGTCATGATTGGATTATTCTTTTGAAGGAATAATCGTTTCGTCGAGAATCTGCCTGTTGCGTGCGATTTACTTGATTGCCGCCGCACCGGCAGCCGCGATCACGCTGTCCTGCACGCCCGCGCCGCCGCTGGTGCCGATCGCGCCGATCAATTGCCCGCTGATCACGATCGGAATGCCGCCTTCGCCGGCGAGAATACCCGGAATGCTGAGGTTGCCGGTCGCGCCGCCGTTGTTGATCGCGTTCTGCATATCCTTGGTCGGCCTGCGGAAACGTACCGACGCGCGCGCCTTGGCTTCGGCGATCTCGACGGACGCGAGTTGCGTGCCGTCCATTTTGTCGCACGAAATCAGATTGCCGCCGCTATCGACGATGACGACCGCGTATTTCCAGTTTCGGTGCCGCGCTTCGGCTTCGGCCGCAGCAATGACGGTCCGTGCCTGCGCGAGCGTAATGGGCGGGCCATACGGAATGTCGTACGGGAGTCGTTCGGGAACCGGCGCCGGCGCGGTCGATTGGGCGTGTGCATGAGCCGCGAAAATGGCGGCGGCCGCGATGAGGATTCGGGATTTCTTTGCAAGCATACGTCGCTGATACGGTTGGGCCTGGTTGATTGCAGGCGTCGGTCGGTGGCGAGTGCGGGGCGCTTCCGCAATTGAACGGCTGCCGGGTTCGATGGCCGGCACTCGCGACGGTCGCGAGCGAAATATATTGCATTCCCGGCCGGTTTGCAGCGAAGCGAGATGGACGGCGGTATCAATACTTGCCGCGCCCGGTCACGTCATCGCGTGCATGACGGGACGTGGCCGATCGTCGTCGACAACGACGAAGCGGCCGTTCAGGCGCTCGCCGGCCGGCGAAGCCGACCCTGCCGATATCGGCCTGACACCCGCCGCACGGGATGTGAGCGGCCGGTTTGGTTCGCGCGGCTCGCGATCGAACGCGTCGAAGTCCGTGCGGGATCTTCACCCTCGGCATTGCATGCCGGGAAAATCATTCGGATAACAGATGATCTGACCAGGCGCGTCACGCATCGGCCGTCTCGGAAACCGCGATGTCAATGCATGCCGCAAGCACCATCGCGGCGGCATTGCCGGGCGCCGAGCCGAGCAATTGGGGTGCGTAGACGCTGTCGCCGGCCAGGATTGGCCGCCCCGACAGCGCGCAGACGCCGCGCTTGCGCGTCGTGAACAGTCGCCACTTCTGATAGCCGTAATGGCCGGTGCACGCATCGCACCACGAAATCATCACGGTGTCGGCCGTGGGCCGTTCGAGCACGCTGATGGTCGGCTTGTTCGTCGGATCCCACGACGGTAACCGGTCGCGCGTGACGCTGCGCCGTCGCGGGCCGCCCCACGAGACGGGGGGCATGTCGAAGCTGCCGATCGCGGCAACGGTCATGAGCCAGGGCGCTGCACTGTCGTTCATGTCTGCTTTCCTCGAAACGTTACGCGATGCCGCGACGCGTGGCATCACGACAGGCGGATGCGCGGCTGCACGCAGCCGTTGATCCGTTCGGCGATCCACAGCAAGGTCGCCTTGGAGAATCCGTGCAGCGCCTGCTGGTGCCGCCGGTACAGCATCAGGTGGCTGAATTGCGCGAAGCGCCCCTGGATGAAACCGCCGCGAAAGAACCCGAACTGCCCGAGCGTGCCGAACGCGTCGTAGTCGCTGATCGACACGAGCGCGCCGAAATCGTGAAACGCGAATGGCGGTATCGGTTTGCCGTCGAGCCACGCGGGCAGGTGCTTCGCGAGATGCTCGGCCTGCTGCGTCGCGACCTGCGCGGTCGGCGGCAGCGGCCGTGCCTGGGCGTCGGGCTGCAGGCTCGCGCAATCGCCGATCGCGAACACGTGCTCGTCGGCCGTGGCCTGCAGCGTGGGCCGCACCAGAACCTGGTTCGCGCGGTTCGTGTCGAGCCCGCCGAGCACCTGCATGAAGTCGGGCGCCTTCACGCCGGCCGCCCACACCATCAGATCCGCTTCGGCAAACGAACCGTCGCCGTAGTGGAACCCGTTTGCGTCGGCTGCGGTCACGCGCGTCGATGTCAGCACATGAAAGCCGATCTGCTCGAGCCGCCGCTGCGCGGACGCGGAAATTTTCGGCGGAAACGCGGCCAGGATGCGCGGGCCGCTTTCGAGCAGCGTGAGCTGCAGCCGCTCGCGCACCGTCGCATCGCCATAGGCTTGCGCCACTTCGAGCAGGCGGCTCAGCTCCGCCGCCAGTTCCACGCCCGTCGCCCCCGCGCCGACGATCGCGACGCGAAACGGCTCGTCGCGCGCGATGCTGCGGAACACGCGCATCCGCAGTGCTTCGTTGAAGGTTTCGGCCTGCTGCTGGCTGTCGATGAAGTAGCAGTGCTCGAGCACGCCAGGCACGCCGAAATCGTTGGCCTGGCTGCCGAGCGCGAGGATCAGCACGTCGTATTCGATCTCGCGCGCGTCGATCACGCGTTCGCCGTCCTGCGAGCGAATTTCGCCGAGCTGCACGCGGCGGCGCGCGCGATCGAGGCCCGTCAGCTCTCCGGGTTGGTACGTGTAGCCGTGATCGCGTGCATGCGCGAGGAAGATGACCTGCTGTTGCTGCACGTCGCGCGTGCCGGCCGCGATCGTGTGCAGCATCGGCTTCCATACGTGAGTCGGGCTGCGGTCGACGACGGTGACCTGTGCGCGCCCCGCGCGGCCGAGACGTTCGCCCAGACGGGTCGCCAGCTGCAATCCGGCGATGCCGCCGCCCACGATCACGATGCGAGTAGGGGTTGTCATGAATAAATCATCAAGTGATGAATAATGTATGATCGTAGCGCCTCTCGACTTCGCGTGTCAACGGAGCGTGGCAGGCAGCCCGGTGGCAAGCATGCGAAACCGGGGCCCGAACATGGGCATTCGATTCAATCAACGGGAGCAGGAAAACGTGGCTGAAGTCACTGAGCGCGCGCCATCGAAGCGGCGTACGCGCGGGCGGCCGCTGGCGGATGCGTCCGTCGGTCCGGACGTGATATTGCGCGCCGCGCGCCGCACGTTCGCGAAGCGCGGCTACGATGCGACGAGCGTGCGCGAAGTCGCGCGCGAGCTGGGCATCGACGCGGCGCTGATCGCCCATCATTTCGGCACGAAGGAAACGTTGTGGCTGGCCGTCGTCGAGCAGATCGCCGATCTGGCCGGACCGATGTTCGACGCGTTGCGCGCGCTGCGCACGTCGTCATTGCCGCATCGCGAGCGCGTGCGGCGCGCGATCGAGCTGTGCGTCGATCACGAATTCGAGGAGCCGGACATCGGCATGTTCTTCTCGACGGCGGCGACCGAGGAGGGCGGTCGGCTCGATTGCCTGCAACAGCGGATCGTGCGCCCGTATCACGACGCGATGTTTCCGCTGCTGGCGGACGCGGTCGAGGCCGGCGAGATCCGTCCGGTCGATCCGAACGTGCTGTTCTTCATGATCGCGAGCGCGGTCGGCATGACGGTGTCGTACAGCCACATGATGCTGGAGTTCACGTCGCTGCCCACGCGGCGGGATGCGTTCCGCCAGGCCGTGCTCGACGTCGCGCTCGGCATCCTGCGCGTCTGAGCGCCGCGCGCGTCGCGCGCGCAGTCATGTCGCCGCGACGAGCCCCAGGGTGTCGACCGCCTGCCGCGGTGAACGGCGGCGGGCGGGGTGACAGCGAAGGCCGGCGCGGCGCCGGCCGCCTGAGTCAGTCGATTTCGGGCGGCGTATCGCCGAGCCAGCGCCGCGCGCCGGGCCCGTTGCGGCCCGCGCGGTCCTCGGGATTGGTCAGCTTGCAGCGTTTCAGCGACAGGCAGCCGCACCCGATACATTCGTCGAGATTGATGTAGAGCCGCTGCAGTTCCTCGATCCGGCTCGCGACACGCTGCTTCCAGCCGCGCGACAGCCGCTGCCAGTCCTTGTTGGTCGGCGCGGCGTCTTCCGGCAGGCTCACGAGCTGTTCGGCGATTTCGTCGAGCGAATAGCCGATCTTCTGCGCGAACACGATGAACGCGATCAGCCGCAGCACCGCGCGAGAATAGTGGCGATGGCTCGAACCGTTGCGATGCGACTTGATGAGCCCGCGCGTTTCGTAGAAGCGCAGCGTCGACGCCGGTACGCCGCTGCGCGCGGCCACTTCGCGGATCGACATCAGCGGCCATTTCGGTGTTTCGTCGATACCCATGACGCCCTCCGGGAAAGCTTGACTTGAAGTTAACTTCAACTTTTATGCTACGCGGCAGTTTAACCCGTCGCGAGGCACCATGCTCTCCTTATCCCTACGCAGGACGTCGCCTTTGGGCGCGGCCTGCGCCCTGCTGCTGGCGTTGTCGGGCTGTCACGACGGCAAAGACGCATCGTCGGCCCAGCCCCTTCCCGAAGTTGGGGTGACCACCGTCGCTCCGCGCACGATCCGCCTCGCGGACGAATTCAACGGACGTGTCGAAGCCGTCGACGCGGTCGAATTGCGGCCGCGCGTGAGCGGCTACCTGCAACGCGTCGCGTACAAGGAGGGCGACCTCGTGGCGCAGGGTGCCGTGCTGTTCGAGATCGACCCGCGTCCGTACCGGATCGCGCTCGACCGCGCGAACGCGCAGCAGCAGCGCGCACGCGCGGCCGCGAGCCTCGCGAACGTGCAGCTCAAGCGCGTGCAGACGCTGATCGATGCGCATGCAACATCGCAGGAAGAACTCGACAACGCGCGCGCGACCGCCGAGCAGGCGCACGCGGACTTGCAGGCGGCCGATGCGGCCGTCGCCGATGCGAAGCTCAATCTCGGTTTCACCGAAGTGCGCGCACCGATCGCGGGCCGTGTCGGCCGCGCGATCGCAACGGCGGGCAATCTCGCGCGTGCGGACGACACGCTGCTGACCACCGTCGTGTCTCAGGATCCGGTCTACGTGTATTTCGACTGCGACGAGCAGAGCTATCTGCGCTACAACGCGCGGCGTGCCGATCCGAAGCATCGCGCGATCGGCGCCGATCCGGTGCGTGTGGGCCTTGCGAACGAGACGGGCTTTCCGCACGCGGGCACCGTGGACTTCCTCGACAACCGGCTCGATCCGCAAACCGGCACGATCCGCGCGCGCGTGCGGCTGTCGAATGCGGACCATACGTTCACGCCGGGCCTCTATGCGCGCGTGCAGCTCGTCAGCGGCCGTGACCAGGATGCGCTGCTCGTCGACGACAAGGCCGTGCTCACCGACCAGGATCGCAAGTACGTGTATGTGATCGGTGCCGGCGACAAGGCGCTGCGCCGCGACGTGACGGTCGGACGCGAGCTCGACGGCGAACGGATCGTCGAGAAGGGGTTGCGGTCGGGCGACCGCGTGGTCGTCGATGGCGTGCAGCGGATCTACTATCCGGGCGCGCAGGTGAAGCCGAAGGCGCTACCCGCGCGTGCGGATGCGGGCGCCGGCGCTGGCCCGGGCAGCGGCACCCAGGCCGTCGCCAACGCGGACGCCGGCGCGCCGGCCGCGCAGTAAAGGGAGACCGACGATGGATTTCTCCCGATTCTTCATCGACCGTCCGATCTTCGCGGTCGTGCTGTCGATCGTGATCTTCGCGATCGGCCTGATCTCGATCCCGATGCTGCCCGCCGGCGAATATCCGGAAGTCGTGCCGCCGAGCGTCGTCGTGCGTGCGACGTATCCGGGCGCGAACCCCAAGGAAATCGCCGAGTCGGTCGCCGAACCGCTGGAAGAGGCGATCAACGGCGTCGAAGGGATCATGTACATGAAGTCGGTCGCGGGCTCGGACGGCAGCCTGCAGGTAGTCGTCACGTTCCTGCCGGGCGTCGATCCCGACACGGCCGCGGTGCGCGTGCAGAACCGCGTGAGCCAGGCGCTGTCGCGCCTGCCCGACGAGGTGCGCCAGTACGGCGTGACCACGCAGAAGCAGTCGCCGACGCCGCTGATGTACGTGAGCCTCTATTCGCCGGACAACAGCCGCGATTCGCTGTATCTGCGCAACTACCTGACGCTGCATGTGAAGGACGAGTTGTCGCGCCTGACCGGCATCGGCGACGTCGGCGTGTACGGCTCAGGCGACTACGCGATGCGGCTCTGGCTCGACCCGAACCGGCTCGCGTCGCGCGGGCTGACCGCGAGCGACGTGATCGCCGCCGTGCGCGAGCAGAACGTGCAGGTGTCGGCCGGCCAGCTCGGCGCGGAGCCGTCGCCGAAGAAAAACGACTTCCTGGTATCGATCAACGTGCGCGGCCGGCTGCGTACCGTGCAGGAGTTCGGCGACATCGTGCTGCGCAATGGTGACGACGGCCAGGTCGTGAAGCTGTCCGACGTCGCGCGGATCGAACTCGGCGCGGGCGACTACACGCTGCGTTCGTACTTCGACGACAAGCATTCGGCGGTGGTCGGCATCTTCCTGTCCCCGGGCGCGAACGCGCTCGACGTCGCGAAGGCCGTGTATGCGAAGCTCGACGCGTTGTCGAAACGATTTCCGCCGGGCGTCGCGTATCGGCCGGTGTGGGATCCGACTGTGTTCGTGCGCGAGTCGATCCGCGCGGTGCAGCACACGCTGATCGAGGCCGTCGTGCTGGTCGTGCTCGTCGTGATCCTGTTCCTGCAGACCTGGCGCGCGTCGATCATTCCGCTCGTCGCGGTGCCGGTGTCGGTGGTCGGCACGTTCGCGTGGCTCTATCTGCTCGGCTATTCGATCAACACGCTGACGTTGTTCGGGCTCGTGCTGGCGATCGGGATCGTCGTCGACGATGCGATCGTCGTCGTCGAGAACGTCGAGCGCAACATCGCGCAGGGCCTGAGCCCGCGCGATGCCGCGCACCAGGCGATGCGCGAGGTGTCGGGGCCGATCGTCGCGATCGCGCTGGTGCTGTGCGCGGTGTTCGTGCCGATGGCGTTCATGTCCGGCGTCACCGGCCAGTTCTACAAGCAGTTCGCGGTGACGATCGCGATCTCGACGGTGATCTCGGCGATCAACTCGCTGACGCTGTCGCCCGCGCTCGCCGCGAAGCTGCTGCGCCCGCACGGGGCGCCGAAGGATGCGCTCACGCGTGGGCTCGACCGCGCGTTCGGCTGGCTGTTCCATCCGTTCAACCGGTTCTTCGAGCGCAGCTCGGAGCGTTATCACGGCGTCGTCGCGCGCACGCTGAAGCGGCGCGGCGCGGTGTTCGTCGTCTATGCGGCCTTGCTCGCGGCCACCGCGCTGCTGTTCAACGCGGTGCCGGGCGGCTTCATCCCCGTGCAGGACAAGTTGTACCTGTTCGCCGGCGCGAAGCTGCCGGAAGGCGCATCGCTTGCGCGCACCAGCGCGGTGACCGAGCAGATGACGAAGATCGCGCTCGGCACCGACGGCGTCGAGATGGTGCCGGCGTTTGCCGGGCTGAATGCGCTACAGGGCGTGAACACGCCGAACATCACGAACTCGTACGTGATCCTGAAGCCGTTCGACCAGCGCCACCGCAGCGCGGCGCAGATCAACGCGGACCTGAACGCACGCTTCGCGGCGATCGGCGGCGGCATCACCTATGCGCTGATGCCGCCGCCGATCCAGGGCCTCGGCAACGGCTCCGGCTACTCGCTGTATCTCGAGGATCGCGGCGGGCTCGGCTACGGTGAGCTGCAGAACGCGTTGACCGCATTCCAGGCGGCGGTCGCGAAGACGCCCGGGATGAGCTATCCCGTCAGCTCGTACCAGGCGAACATTCCGCAGCTCGAGGTGAAGGTCGACCGGCTGAAGGCGAAGGCGCAGGGCGTCGCGCTGACCGACCTGTTCAACACGCTGCAGGTCTATCTCGGCTCGATGTACGTGAACGACTTCAACGCATTCGGGCGCGTGTACCGCGTGATGGCGCAAGCCGACGCCGGGCACCGGCAGACCGCCGCCGACATCGCGAACCTGCGCACGCGCAACGCAAAGGGCGAGATGGTGCCGATCGGCTCGATGGTGACGGTCGCGCCCGCGTACGGGCCGGATCCGGTCGTGCGCTACAACGGCTATCCGGCCGCCGACCTGATTGGCGATGCGGACCCGAAGGCGATGTCGTCGTCGCAGACGATCGCGAAGCTGCAGCAGATCGCGAAGGACGTGCTGCCGCCGGGCATCACGCTCGAATGGACCGACCTCAGCTACCAGCAGGTCACGCAGAGCAACGCGGCGATCGTCGTGTTCCCGCTCGCGGTGATGCTGGTGTTCCTCGTGCTCGCATCTCTGTACGAGAGCTGGACGCTACCGCTCGCGGTGATCCTGATCGTGCCGGTGTGCATGTGCGCGGCGCTGTTCGGCGTATGGCTGTCGGGTGGCGACAACAATGTGTTCGTGCAGGTCGGTCTGGTCGTGCTGATGGGGCTCGCGTGCAAGAACGCGATCCTGATCGTCGAATTCGCGCGCGAGCTCGAAATCCAGGGCAAGGGCGCGATCGAAGCGGCGCTCGAAGCGTGCCGGCTGCGGTTGCGCCCGATCGTGATGACGTCGGTCGCGTTCATTGCCGGTTCGGTGCCGCTGCTGATCGGCAGCGGCGCGGGCAGCGAAGTGCGTGCCGCAACGGGTGTCACCGTGTTCGCGGGGATGCTCGGCGTCACGCTGTTCGGACTGTTTCTCACGCCTGTGTTCTATGTGGCGATTCGCAAGCTCGCGGGCGGCACGCCGGCCGTCTGGCGCGAGCAGCACGGCACCCTCGAAGGAGAAAACCGATGAGCGCCGCTTTCCGTCTTTCCGTACTCGCGATGTCGGTGACGCTCGCCGCCTGCGCGGTCGGCCCCGATTTCAAACGACCCGACACGGCGACCGGGGCGCGCTTCGCGCGTGACGCGCATCCGGCCACGCAGGATGCGTCGCCGCCCGACGCGTCGGCCGCTGCCGACGCCGCATTCTGGCGCGGTTTCGGCGATCCGGCGCTCACGCGGTTGATCGATGCGGCGCTCGCGGCGAACCAGGATCTGCAAGTCGCGGTGTCGCGCTACGACGCCTCGAACGCGCTGCTGTCGCAGGCGACGTTCGATCGCTATCCGACGCTCACCGCGAGCGGACAGATCGGCCACCAGCTGATGAGCAAGGATCAGGCGTTCGGCGCGCCGCGCAGCCAGCGCGATACGCCGGTCTCGAGCGTCGGGATCAACGCCGCATGGGAGCTGGACCTGTTCGGGCGCGTGCGCCGCTCGATCGAGTCGCAACACGCGGAAACGGCGGCCAGCGCGGCCGACGTGCGCGCGGTGCGCGTTGCGATCGCGGGCGAGGTCGCGAGCACCTATGTCGATCTGCGCGGTTCGCAGGAGCGGCTGCGGATCGCGCGCGAGAACGCCGACAACCAGAAGCAAACGCTCGCGCTGATCAACGCGCGCGTCGGCGCGGGCCGCGGTTCCGAACTCGATGCGGCACGTGCGCGTGCGCAGTACGAGTCGACGACGTCGCGGATCGCCGTGTACGAAGCGGCGATCGGCGTCGACGAGCATCGGCTCGCGGTGCTGACCGGGCAGACGCCGGACGCGCTGATCGGCCGGTTCGACGTGCCGAAGGGCACGACGGTGCCGTTGCCGGCGCTCGCTGCCGAAATCGAGCCGGGCCCGCCGGGCGGTCTGCTGGGCCGGCGCCCGGATGTGGCTGCGGCCGAAGCGCGGCTGCATGCGGCGACCGCGCGGGTCGGCGTCGCGACGGCCGACCTGTTTCCGCGCTTCACGCTGTCGGGGTTGCTCGGCAGCGCGACGAGCAGTTACGGGTTTTTCCGCGCGGGCAGCGACACGAACCTGATCGCGCTCGGCATCGACTGGTCGTTCCTCGACGTCGGTCGCGTGCGCGCGCGGATCGCCGCGAGCGACGCGGAAGCGGCCGGCCAGCTCGCGCAGTATCGGCAGACCGTGCTCGGCGCGCTGGAGGAAACCGAGAACGCGCTGCTGCGCGTTGCGCGCACGCGCGACGAGACCGCGCATCTGGTGCGTGCCGCGGACGACAGCGCACGCGCGGCGCAGCTCGCGCAGACACGTTTCTCGGCCGGCGCGATCGACTACTACGAAGTGCTCGACGCGCAGCGGACGTTGCTGCAGGCGCAGGACGCGGCCGCCGACGGGCAGATGCGCAGCGCGGCGTCGACGGTCGCGCTGTACAAGGCGCTCGCGGGCGGCTGGCCGGCAGGAACGGTGCGGCCGGTACCCGGGCCGCTTGCGCAGTCACGGCCGTAACGCGGAGCAGGGGCCGCGCGGCAGGCGAAAGCGATGGCGCCTGCCGCGCGGCCCGACGCTCACGAAGCTTGCGACGTGCACGCACGCGCTTACACCGTTGCCGGATCGACCTTGTCGATGTCGATCCCGTAACGCCGGATCGCCTCGCCAACCTGCGCGCGCGCAATCATGCCGTCGTCGGCGAGCGCCTTCAGCGCCGCGATCACGATGAAGTGCCGGTCGACCTCGAAGAACGTACGCAGTGCTTCGCGCGTATCCGAGCGGCCGAAGCCGTCGGTACCAAGCGACACGAAGCGCCGGCCGTCGACGAAGCCGCGGATCTGGTCGCCGACGATCTTCATGTAGTCGGTCGTGACGACCACGGGCCCGGTGCGGCCGTCGAGGCATTGCTGGACGTAGGGCACGCGCGCCGGCGCGTCCGGATGCAGCAGGTTCCAGCGCTCCGCGGCGAGCCCGTCGCGACGCAGCTCGGTCAGGCTCGTCGCGCTCCACACATCGCTCGTCACGCCGAAGTCCTGCGCAAGCAGGTCGCTCGCCGCGATCACCTCGCGCAGGATCGAGCCGCTGCCCATCAACTGCACATGCGGCGTATCCGTACGCGCCGCGCCGTCCCGCAGCAGATAGAGACCCTTGAGGATGCCGGCTTCCGCGCCGTCGGGAAGCGCCGGATGCGGGTAGTTCTCGTTGAGCAGCGTGATGTAGTAGTACACATCTTCCTGCTCCGCATACATCCGTCGCAGCCCGTCGCGCACGATCACCGCGAGTTCGTACGCGTAGGTCGGGTCGTACGACACGCAGTTCGGAATCACCGACGACAGCACGTGGCTGTGCCCGTCGTCGTGCTGCAGCCCTTCGCCCATCAGCGTCGTGCGTCCCGACGTCGCGCCGAGCAGGAAGCCGCGCGTGCGCGCGTCGCCGGCCGCCCACGCAAGATCGCCGACCCGCTGCAGCCCGAACATCGAATAGAAGATGTAGAACGGGATCGTCGGCAGCCCGTGGTTGCTGTACGCGGTGCCGGCCGCGATCCACGACGCGATCGCGCCAGACTCGTTGATGCCTTCCTGCAGGATCTGCCCGTCCTTCGCCTCCTTGTAATAGCTGAGCTGGCCGGCGTCCTGCGGCGTATAGAGCTGGCCGAGGTGCGAATGGATGCCGATCTGGCGGAACAGGCCTTCCATCCCGAACGTGCGCGATTCGTCCGGCACGATCGGTACGACGAGCTTGCCGAAATTCGGGGTCTTCAGCAGCGTGCCGAGGATCCGCACGAAGGCCATCGTCGTCGACAGCCCGCGCTCGCCGCTGTCCTTGAGCTGGCCGTCGAACGCGGCGAGCGGCGGCACCGGCAGCGGTGCGACGTCGCTGAAGCGGGCCGGCACGTGGCCGCCGAGCGCCGCGCGGCGTTCCGCGAAATAGCGTGCTTCGGCGCTGCCCGGTTCCGGCTTCAGGTAGGGCAGTTCGTCGAGCTGCGCGTCGCTGACCGGCAGCGCGAAACGGTCGCGGAATGCCCGCACGGCATCGGCGCTCATCTTTTTCAGCTGATGGTTCAGGTTCTGGCCTTCGCCGGCTTCGCCCATGCCGAAACCCTTGACCGTCTTCGCGAGCACGACGGTCGGCCGTCCATCCGCGCGCATCGCTTGCGCATAGGCCGCATGCACCTTCTCCGGATCGTGGCCGCCGCGTGCCAGTTTCCAGATGTCGTCGTCGGACAGGTCGGCGACGAGTTCGAGCAGTTCGGGATACTTGCCGAAGAAGTGCTCGCGCACGTATGCGCCGCTCTGCGACTTGAAGGTCTGGTAGTCGCCGTCGACGCATTCCATCATCCGCTGGCGCAGCAGGCCGGTCGTGTCGCGTTCGAGCAGCCGGTCCCAGCCGCTGCCCCAGATCACCTTGACGACGTTCCAGCCGGCCGCGCGGAACGTGCCTTCGAGTTCCTGGATGACCTTGCCGTTGCCGCGCACCGGACCGTCGAGGCGCTGCAGGTTGCAGTTCACGACGAAGATCAGGTTGTCGAGTCGCTCGCGTCCGGCGAGCGAAATCGCGGCGAGCGATTCGGGCTGGTCCATTTCGCCGTCGCCGAGAAACGCCCAGACCTTGCGGCCCTGATGCGCTTTCAGCCCGCGATATTCGAGGTAGCGCATGAAGCGCGCCTGATACGCGGCCGTGAGCGGGCCGAGCCCCATCGATACGGTCGGGAACTGCCAGAAATCGGGCATCAGGCGCGGATGCGGATAGGACGACAGACCGTCGCGTCCCGCTTCGCGGCCGGTCTCGCGGCGGAAGTTGTCGAGCTGCGCATCCGTGATACGGCCCTCGAGATACGCGCGGCCATAGATGCCGGGTGCCGAATGCCCCTGGATATAGATCATGTCGCCGTCGAACGTGTCGGTGCGGCCGCGGAAGAAATGATCGAAACCGACGTCGTACAGCACCGCGGCCGACTGGTAGGTCGCGATGTGGCCGCCGACGTTCGAATGCCGGCCGGCGCGCAGCACCATGACCATCGCGTTCCAGCGAATCATCGCGTTGAGCCGCCGCTCGAGCGCGAGATCGCCCGGGTAGGCCGGCTGCCGCGCGCGCGGCACGGTGTTCACATAGGCGGTCGTCACGCGGCCGTGCAGGTCGCCGTGGCGGGCCGCATCGAGATCGGCCAGCCGGTCGAGCAGGTAGTGCGCGCGCGGACGGCCTTCGAGCGCGATGACGGATTCAAGCGCATCGAGCCATTCACGGGTTTCCTGCGGATCGATGTCGGGTAGCGCGAGAGGTGCGGTCATGCAGTGTCTCCAGAAGCATCAGGCTGCGCGGGGCGACGGTCGTGGCGCCGCCGCGGGCGACGGAAGGGCCGCCGATGGGCGACCGGATAGTTGCAATTGCAATCGTATCGAAGCCCATTGTATCGAGGTAAAATTTAATTGCAACTGCAATTCAACGAGAGGAACGACCTGACATGAGCGCACCCGAACCGGATCTGTGGTTCTCGTTTGTCCGCGCGCACCGCACGATGATTCGCGAGATCGAGCGGCGTCTCGCGGACGCGGACCTGCCCGCGTATGCGTGGTACGACGCGTTGTGGGGGCTGGAAAGCGGGCCCGACGGCACGCGTCGCATGCACGAACTGGCCGACGTGCTCGCGATCGAGCGCTACAACCTCACGCGGCTCGTCGACCGGCTCGAACAGGAAGGGCTCGTCACGCGCGCCCGCTCGGCCGACGACGGCCGCGCGGCGTTCGCGAGCATCACCGACAAGGGCCGCACGCTGCGCAAGAAGATGTGGAAGGTGTACCAGTCGACGGTCGCGGAGCTTTTTCTCGACCAGTTCGGCGCGAAAGAGCAGGCGACGATGGCCGCCGCGCTCGATCGTGCGACGGCCGCAGCGCGCGACGCGGCGGCCGGCGCGAAGTAGCGGCCGCTGTCGCGCGTTTCAGCCGCGCGCATACCGCTGCATTGCCCGTGCGGCCCAGTCGGCCGGCACGCGGCCGTCGTCGGCCAGCATGCGGATCGCGACCGCGGCGATCCAGTGCGCATCCGGCGCTCGCGTGCCGGAGCCTGCCAGATCCGCGCCGAGCGCCGTGAAGCGGGCGGGGACGAACGCGCCGATCTGCGCGGCGACGTGTCGTGCATAGCCCGTGACCGCGAGCACGGGCGTGCTGTCCTCGCCAAGGCACGCGCCGACGTGCGCGATGCGCGGCGCGGCGAGCGGATGCAGCAGGTTCCAGCGTTCGGCGGCGCGCGCATCGCGCGCAAGCCGCGTGTAGCTCGGACAGCTCCAGATCGTCGAATCGATGCGCCATTCGTCATGCAGCAGGTCGGCGGCTTCCATCACCTGCGCGAGCCTGCTGCCCGCGCCGCACAGACGAATCTTTGCGGCGGAGCCGGCCACCGCGCGCCGGCCGGCCCGCACCATGCCGTTGAACGCGTCGCGGGCCGCCGTGGCGGAAAGCGGCCGCACGCCGGGCATGCAGCCGTCGTGGCTCGCGAGATAACAAAATCCGGGCTGGCCGGCGACATAGAGCGCGCGCAACGCGCCGCGCAGGATCGCGAGCGCCTCGTCGCCCGACGCGGGATCGTATGGCGTGCACGCGGGGTTCGCGGCCAGCCAGTGCGGGACGTCGGGCATCACGCCCTTGGGCCATGACGAGCGGGACGTTTCCGCGTCGTTCACGAAGATTCCGCGGCCGACCGTTTCAGCCGCCGCCAGTTGCAGCCGGTCCGTCGCATGCGCTTGCAGCAGGTACAGCAGCGGTCGTTCGAACTGTTCGGCCGGGTCGAGAAAGCGCTGCGGCCACGCGCTGATGCGGCGAGGTGCGGCAACGTGTGCCGTCGCCGCGGGTACGTCGGGGCGGACGATCCATACGCGGCCCGCGGTCGCCGCGTCGCGTTCGAGGCAGTCGGCGGCCGCGTGGATCGCGTCGAGCGGGGTCATCGCGTCGCGCCGGGGCGAGAGCCGCCGCGTCGTCAACCGTTCGATGCAGGCTGCCGCGGCGCGGCGGGTGTCAGGCGTCCGCACGGGCGGACCGGATCGCGCAGTCTGCATGTCCCTCCTTCGAGTGCTGGCATGTTGCCGGGGTGTCGATTCCGGCATTTAATTGCAATTGCAACGATTGTAGTTGCAACGATAGACGGATGACAAGGACCGACATGACATCGACGCACACACTCACGTTCCATACGGCCGACACGCCGAACGGGCACAAGATCGGCATCTACCTGGAGGAGGCCGGGCTGACGTCCGAGCTCGCGCACATGAACCTGTCCGCCGGCGAGCAGCGCAGCCGGGCGTTCCTCGCGATCAACCCGAACGGCAAGATCCCGGCCATCGTCGACCACGGCACTGGCCTGGCCGTGTTCGAATCCGGCGCGATCCTCGGCTATCTTTCGGCGAAAACGGGCTGCCTGCACCCGGAAACGCTGGCCGAGCGCACGGCGGTCCAGCGATGGCTGCATTTCCGGGTCGGCGGCCGTGTCCGCGCACTGACGTCGCATCGTCCGCGCCGCAACGACGGCGCGGGATCCGGCGGATGCCCTGCCGCAAAACATTGTTCTCCTTCGTCGTAAACGTCTCGAATGCGTGATATTTGCGCCGCCTGATCCGGTTTAGAGTGGCCGCGAATTGATGACGATGTGTCGTATGGCCGCAGTCGCGGGCCGTGCCGACGCACCAGAGGAGCTGGAGACAAATGAGTGAAGGCAGGATTACGCAAGTCGAATCGTTCGGTTTCGAGCGCATTCCCGATGTGTCGCGCTATGCGCGTCCGATCGATCTGTTCCGGCTGCTGTTCGGTGGCTGCAATACGTTTTCCACATCGGTGCTCGGCAGCTTTCCGGTGCTGGTCGGGCTGTCGTTCAAGGCCGGCGTCGCCGCGATCGTGCTCGGCGTCCTGGTCGGCACGTGCATCCTCGCGCCGATGAGCCTGTTCGGCCCGCGCAACGGCACGAGCGATCCGGTCTCGTCCGGCGCGCATTTCGGCATCCACGGCCGGATCGTCGGTTCGTTCCTCGCACTGCTGACGTCGATCGCGTTCTTCTCGCTCGCGGTGTGGAGCTCGGGCGACGCGCTCGTCGGCGGTGCGCACAACATGGTCGGCGTGCCGGTCAACGGCTTCACGCTCGGCGCTGCGTACATGGTGTTCGCGGTGCTGGTGCTGATCGTCTGCATCTACGGCTTCCGCTTCATGCTGTGGGTCAACAAGATCGCCGTGTGGGCCGCGAGCCTGTTGTTCGTCGCTGGCCTGTTTGCGTTCGCCGGGATGTTCGACGTGAACTACGCGGGCACGCTGAACCAGGGTAGCGCAGGCTTCTGGGCCGCGTTCGTCGGCGCGGTGCTGGTCGCGCTGAGCAACCCGGTGTCGTTCGCGTCGACGCTCGGCGACTGGGCGCGCTACATTCCGCAGCGCACGCCGAAGCGGCGCGTGATGGGTGCCGTGTTCGCCGCGCAGATCGCGACCTTCGTGCCGTTCTTCTTCGGCCTCGCGACCGCGACGATCATCGCGTCGAAGGCGCCCGCGTTCATCGCATCGAACGACTATGTCGGCGGGTTGCTCGCCGTGTCGCCGCGCTGGTTCCTGCTGCCGATGTGCCTGATCGCGATCATCGGCGGGATGTCGACCGGCACGACCGCGCTGTACGGCACGGGGCTCGACGTGTCGAGCATGTTCCCGCGCGTCCTGAACCGCGTGCGTGCGACGCTGCTGATCGGCACGATCGCTATCGCGTTCATCTTCGTTGGCCGCTTCTGGTTCAACCTCGTCGAAAGCGTCGCGACCTTCTCGACGCTGATCGACACGTTCAGCTGCCCGTGGATGGCGATCATGGTGATCGGCTACGTGACGCGCCGCGGCTTCTATCTCGCCGACGACCTGCAGGTGTTCAACCGCGGGCTGCGCGGCGGCCACTACTGGTTCACGCACGGCTGGAACCTGCGCGCGATGGGCGCATGGCTGCCGGCGGCGTTCGTCGGTCTGTCGTTCGTGAACCTGCCGGGGCAGTTCGTCGGGCCGCTCGGCAATCTCGCGGGCGGACTCGATCTCAGCGTGCCGGTATCGCTGGCGGTTGGCGGGCTGCTGTATTTCGTGCTGCTGACGCTGTATCCGGAGGCCGACGGCGTGTACGGCCCGCACGGGCGCTGCCTCGCGCGCGGTGGCAAGCAGGGCGCGCGCGGTGTCGGCGCACCGGCGATCCAGCCGAAGGGGTACTGAGCGCCGCATCGCGTGTCGCTTCGGAAGACACAATGCCGCCGCGCGGGTGAACCGCCGGCGGCATTGTCGTTTTTCGACACTTGATCAGCGATGCATATGACAGGCCGGCCCTGACTGATCATTTCTCCGGGCTGCAAACGAAAACGCCCACCAGGGCACGGGCGGGCGTGTGTCGACCGAGGTGCGAGTCAGTGGAACGTGCTGCCCGCGAGCATTCCGCCGTCGACGATGAATTCCGAACCCGTGCAATATGCGGATTCGTCGGATGCGAGGAACAGCACGAGGTTCGCCACTTCGTCCGGTTTGCCGATGCGCGCGATCGGCAGCCCGCCATAGATCGACGACGGGTCGAAATCCGCATATTCCGGCGGGCGCGCCATCACGGTGTCGATCCCGCCCGGGTGCACCGAGTTCACGCGGATCCCGTAGCGGCCGAACTCGAGCGCGGCGGCCTTGGTCATCCCGCGCACCGCGAACTTGCTCGACACGTATGCGCTGCCGCCCGCCACGCCCTCCATCCCGGCCGTCGACGACACGTTGACGATCGAGCCGCCGCCGGCGCCCTTCAGCGCGGCGAGCGCCGATTTCATGCCGAGCCAGCAGCCGACCTGGTTCACGTCGATCACCTTCCGGTAGTCGTCGAGCGAACACGATTCGATCGGCACGAGCTTCAGGATCGCCGCGTTGTTCACGAGGATGTCGAGCCGGCCGAAATGCGCGAGCGTCGCCTGCACGGCGGTGTGCCAGTCGTCTTCGTTCGTGACGTCGAGATGCTGGAACCGCGCGGCGTCGCCGAGTTCGACCGCGACGCGCCGGCCCGCGTCGTCGAGCACGTCGGCGATCACCACGCGTGCGCCTTCGGCGACGAACCGTCGCGCTTCCGCCTCGCCCTGGCCGCGTGCGCCACCCGTGATCAGGGCCACTTTGCCTTCGAGTCGTTTCATGGTGATTGCTCCTGTGAGTGAAGTGGGACGCGTGCGGGCCCGCTCATGCGGCGGCCGACGCGTCGATGATGCGGACCGGATCGGCGCCGTCCCATGCGCGCGCTTCGGCGATGCCGTGCGCGATCATGTCGCGCATCCCGGCGCCTTCGATCACTTCGACGCGCACGCCGGGATCGTCGGCATCGTCGAGATAGGCGACACGGGTGGCCGGGTTGGCGGCTTCGAACACGACACGCAGGCCGCGCGCCGTGAGCCGTGCCACCGCGGCATCGAGATCGTCGACCACCCATGCGACGTGATGCAGGCCCGCGAGCGGTTGCCCGTGCGCGTCGCGGTAGGGCGACGGCGCGTCGTTCGTCACATGGATCAGTTCGATCTGCAGGTCGCCGCGATACGCGAGCCCGACGTCCATCGTGACCGTCACCGGCTCGCCGAGATAGCGGCCTTCGAGGCGCACGTTGCGAAATACGGTCCACGGGCCCGCGTCGTGGCGGGCGCGCCAGCGCGCGATGCTGCGATCGAGATCGGCGACCACATAGCCGATCTGGTCGATGGGGCCGAGGACGGGGTCGTTCATGGTGTCTCCGTGACGAGGACGCGCGAGTGGGCGCCACGCCGCTCGAGGCGGATGGCGGCGCGTGATGAATGACGGCCATGATCGCAACAAAGCGGGCGTTTCGTGCCACCCAAACGGACTAGTATTACTGTGTCAATAAATTCATGCCGCTATAGGGACCTCTTCATCCGTGGCGTGAGGAGTGATGGACTGGGAAACGTCGTTCGAGGCGTATCTGGCACATTTGTGTGAAGCGCTTCGGCATAACGATCGCGAATCAGGATTGAAGGGCTGCTATTGCCAAGGGCTGATGCTGCCGATTCGGCGCAAGAGCGTCGAGCCGCTGGCGGCACATCTGGAACCGGAGCATGCGAGCGCGCGATACCAGTCGCTGCATCATTTCGTGGCGAAGTCGGAGTGGTCCGATACGGCATTGCTCGAGCAGGTGCGACGCTGGGTGCTGCCGCACATGCACCCGGCTGGCGGGTTGTACTGGATCATTGACGACAGGGGTTTCCCCAGGAAGGGTAGACATTCGGTCGGCGTGGCGCGGCAATACTGCGGTCAACTGGGCAAGCAGGACAACTGCCAAGTGGCGGTGAGTTTGTCGGTGGCGACGGAGGACGCGAGCCTGCCGGTGTCCTATCGACGATATCTGCCGCGTGAATGGAGTGACGACCCCACGCGACGACAGAACGCCGGCGTGCCCGAGAAAATCGAGTTTGCAACCAAACCGGAGATTGCGGCCGGGCAGTTGCGAGAAGCCCGGCAAAGCGGCGCGCCCGACGGTATCGTGTTGGCCGATGCGGGCTATGGAGACGACACCTCGTTTCGCGAGGCCGTCAGCGAGCTCGGGCTGCAATATGCGGTGGGCATTCGCTCGAACACACGCGTATGGGCGCCGGGCACGGCGCCTCTACCGCCCGAGTCCTCCGTGGGGAAGTCGGGTCGGCCGCGTGGCTTGTTACGGCGCGCGCCGGGACATGAGTCGATCGGAGTCAAGGGTCTGGCCTTGGTGCTCGATGGCTCGCGTTATCGCACGGTGACATGGCGCGAAGGTACGTGCGCCGCACTCAATTCGCGCTTTGCCGCCGTGCGCGTGCGTGCTTCACACCGCGATTACTGGCGCTCCACACTGTGCGATGAGGAATGGCTGCTGATCGAATGGCCCGAAGGTGATGCGGAGCCACTCAAATATTGGCTTTCGACTTTGCCCCCAGACACGCCGCTCGAACGTCTGGTTCATGTTGCCAAGATGCGCTGGCGTATCGCTGCATACATCGCCCGTCGGCTCCCGCGATGTCCGTATTGTTCAGTGTCCAATGCTAATTTATTGACACAGTAAGGCTAGCCGCGGCGGATCGGTGCGGTGACGAGGTGGCGTACCGGGCATCGTTGCGATGCCCGGTTACGCGCGAGAGGAAGAGGGAAAGGACGGGAGACGCGTCAGCGCGTCGTGAGCACGTCGCGCACGCAGTCGATGAATTGCGCGGCGGCCGGCGTCAGCGAACTGCCGCGCCGCTGGATCGCACACATCTGCAGCACCGGCATCGGATCGTCGAGCTCGACGGGCCGGATGCCCATGCGCTTGAATACTTCGTCCGCGAGCGGCTCGACGAAGAAGCCGACGTGGTCCATCTGGGCGACCAGCGCGAGCGCGGTCGAAATCGAATCGCCATGCACGACGCGCGACGGCACCGGCAGCCCGAACGCGCCGAACAGCCACTTGGTCGCCGACATCGGATCGTTGCCGTCGCCGGGCAGCACCCATTCAGCATCGAGAAAATCGCGCACGGCGCGCCGGTTGCGCAACGGGTGCTTGTTGCGCACGCCGAGCATCAGCCGCACGGGCGCGAGCGGTTCGCTGACGAAGTCGTCGTCAAGTGTCTGCGGGTCGACATGCATGATCGCGAAGTCGGTCTGCGCATCGCGCAGCCGGGCGAGCGTGCCGGGTAGCCCCGATTCGGTGACGTGCACTGTTACGCCGGGACGCCGCTCGCGCAGCAGCCGGTAGGCCGGTACGAACACCGTTTGCGCGAACGACGTGCTGACCGCGACGCGAACGTGCCCGAAATTGCCGTCGCGCAGTTGCACGATCTCGTCGCGGGCGCGCTGCATGTCGTCGAGCAGCAGCCGTGCGCGCGGCAGCAACGCCGCACCGTATTCGGTCAGCACGATGCCCTTGACGCTGCGCTCGACGAGCGGCGCGCCGATCTCGCGCTCCAGTTCGCGGATGATTTTCGTGACGGCCGGCGCCGACACGCCGAGCTGCCGCGCGGCTCCGCGGATGCTCATCTGCGCGGCCACGGCCACGAATGCATGCAGCTGGTTCGGTTTCATCGCATGCCCCATGGTGCTAACCAAATGGCAACGAGTGTAATGGATTGTTGTCTTTTCGGGCAACGCTCACCCGCCTAGAATGCGTCGCATATAACCAGTGCGATACCGCACCCAGAAGGAGACACCCGTCATGGAACCCCAACCGCAGGCCGGCGAGCAGACGCGCCGGACGATTCTCGCGACGACCGTCGGCAACGCGCTCGAGTACTACGATTTCACGGTCTATGGCTTTCTCGCGTTCATCATCGGCAAGCTGTTCTTTCCGTCGTTCGATCCGGCCGGCCAGTTGTTGCTGGCAGTCGGCACATTCGGGGCCGGATTCGTGATGCGTCCGCTCGGCGGCGTCGTGATCGGCGCGTATGCGGATCGCGCGGGGCGCAAGCCGGCGATGGTGCTGACCATCTTCCTGATGGCGCTCGGCTGCGGGTTGATCGCCGTGGCACCGACTTATGCGGCGATCGGCGTGGCCGCGCCGATCCTGATCGTCGTCGCGCGCTCGATCCAGGGGTTTTCCGCCGGCGGCGAATTCGGCGCATCGACGACCTTGCTCGTCGAGCATGCACGGCCGCGCACACGCGGCTACATGGCGAGCTGGCAGTTCGCGAGCCAGGGGCTCGGCGTGCTGATGGCCGCGCTGACGGTCGCGGTCCTGTCGTTCGCGCTGACGCCGGAAGCACTCGAACGCTGGGGCTGGCGTGTGCCGTTCGCGCTCGGGATGCTGATCGCGCCGGTGGGCGCGTACATCCGCCGCCGGCTCGAGGAAACCCACAGTGGCGAGCCCGCGCGGGCCGTGCCGGGTGGCGCGCGCCGCAGCGGCCGCGTCGCGACGCTGTGCCGCGACCACGGGCGCGCGGTCGTCGTCGCGATCATGGTCACGATGGGCGGCACGGGCGCATCGTATGTCGTCAGCTTCTATATGCCGACCTATGCGATCCGCGAACTCGGGATGAGCCCGGCCATCGCGCTGTCGGCCGCGGCGCTCACGGGGGCGCTGGCGCTCGTCAGCGCGCCGTTCGTCGGGCGCTGGTCGGACCGCGTTGGCCGCAAGCCGCTGATCGTCGGCGGCCGGATCGCGCTCATGCTGCTGATCTACCCGGCGTTCGCTTGGCTGAAGGCGTCGCCGACGCCGGGCGTGCTGTTCACGGTGGTCGGCCTGCTGACGGCCGTGCTCGCGATCCAGGCCGTGCCGAGCATCACGATCCTGCCGGAGATGTTTCCCGAGTCGGTGCGTGCAACGGGCATGTCGCTCGTGTACAGCGTCGGCGTCGCGGTCTTCGGCGGCTTTGCGCCGTTCATCAGCACGTGGCTCGTCCACGCGAGCGGCAACAAGGTCGCGCCGGCCTGGTACCTGATCATCGTCGCGCTCGTGTCGATGGCCGGCCTGCCGTATCTGCGCGACCGCACCGGTGAAGCGATCGACGCTCCCGCCGTATCCGGCGTTTCCTCCTACTCGAAGGTCTGACCCGCACCATGGAACGTACCCCTGTCACCCGCCATTTCTCCGGCTCCTATGCCGAAGCCCGCCGCAAGTTTCTCGATGCAGCCGTGCACCGGCACGCGACGCTGGAGTCGTTCGTGCTGCCCGACCTGCGCGGTGCGCTCGGCGAAACGCTGGCGATCGACGTTGCAGGCATCGGCGTTGCCGACGCCGAGCGGCTGCTGATCCTCAGTTCGGGCACGCACGGGCCGGAGGGCTTTTGCGGCTCCGGCTGCCAGATCGCCGCGCTGTTCGACGACGACCTGATGGCCCGGCTCGCGCGTGCCGGTGTCGGGCTGCTGCTGATTCATGCGGTCAATCCGTATGGTTTCTCGTACCTGCAGCGCACCAACCAGGACAACGTCGACCTGAACCGCAACCACATCGATTTCAGCGGGGCGTTGCCGGCCAACGACGCCTATCCGGAGGTCGACCGCCTCGTGTTGACGAGCACTTGGCCGCCGTCGCCGGACGACGAGCAGGCGCTCGCCGACTATATCGCCCGCAACGGGATGCTCGCGTATCACAGCGCGCTGAGCAGCGGCCAGTACGCGACGCCGGACGGGATGTTCTTCGGCGGCCGCGAGCCGACGTGGAACAACCGCACGATGCGAACGATCCTGCGCGAGCGCGCCGCGCATGCGACGACGATCGCATGGATCGATGCGCATACGGGGCTCGGGCCGCGCGGCCATGGCGAGAAGATCTACGCAGGGCGCAACGTCGCCGCCGAACTGGCGCGCGCACGCACGTGGTGGGGCGCGGACGTCGTCGCGCCGTTCGACGGCGAATCCGAATCGCCGGGCGTGTCGGGCCCCGTCGCGTCGATCGTGCACGATGAGTGCCCGCACGCGAACGTCGGCCTGATGGCGCTCGAATTCGGCACGTTGCCGTTCGACGAGGTGATTTACCGGCTGCGGGCGTCGCACTGGCTGCTCCGCCATCCGGATGCGCCGGCCGAGCTGCGCCGTCAGATTCTGCAGCGGATTCGCGACGCGTTCTATGGTGACGACGACGCATGGAAGGGCGCGATCTGGGGGCAGACCCGCACGGCGCTGTTGCAGGCGCTGATGGGGCTGGCCGCGGCATAAGCGTGGCAGGGCAGACGGCAGGACGCCGTCTGCCGATGGAAGGGCAGGCAGGGCGATTGCGTCGATCCGATCGCTCGGGCGATGGCGGAATCGTTCGTCAGCATCAATTAACCCGGCAGTACCCAAAAAATAAAATAAATATTAAGGAGATCTTATGAAATTAATAGGCATCATCGCGGCAGGCGTGGCGGCTTCGTTCGCCAGCGCCGCGCATGCGCAGAATTCCGTCACGCTGTATGGCACCCTCGACAACGGCGTGAACTACGTCAGCAACATGGGCGGCGGCAAGGCGTTCCAGGCCGTTTCGGGCACGCTGTATGGCAACCGCATCGGCTTCAAGGGCAGCGAGGATCTCGGCGGCGGGATGCAGGCGATCTTCACGCTGGAGAACGGCTACGACGCGAACACGGGGCGGCTCGGGCAGGGCGGCCTGATGTTCGGCCGGCAGGCGTTCGTCGGCCTGACCGGGCCGTTCGGCACCGTCACGCTCGGCCGCCAGTACGACGAGCTGAGCGGCGAGTATCTCGGATTGCTGGCGGCTGGCTGCAATTTCACCGGCTATCTCGGCGCCCATGCGGCCGATGTCGACAATCTCAACGATACGGCCCGCATCAACAATGCGATCAAGTACAAGACGCCCGATTTCAACGGCTTCTCCATGGCCGCGCTGTACGGCTTCGGCGGCGTGCCGGGCAGCTTTTCCTCCAATCGCGTGATCAGCGTCGGCGCGCGGTACACGCGCGGGCCGCTGACCCTCGATGCCGCCTACGAAACGGTCAACAATCCGGCCGTGACGCTGTGGGGCGCGGGCGCGAACCCGTCGCCGGGCGTGGCGTTCTCCACGGCTCTGCCCACGCCGATCTGGGGCGGCTACCAGTCGGCATCGAAGCTGCAGACCTACGGCGCGGGCGGCAGCTACGCGCTCGGCAACGCGACATTGCGCGTCGTGTACACCAACACGCGCTTCCAGAACATCGTGCCGACGCTGAACACGCCGTATCGCGGCAGCGCATCGTTCGACAACTACGAGGCAAACGTCACGTACCTGATTACGCCGGCCGTGTCGCTCGGTGCGGCATACACGTACACGACGGCACCCGACGCGAAGTACCAGCAGTTCAACGTCGGTGCGCAGTATTTCCTGTCGAAGCGCACGACGCTCTACATGGTCGGCATCTACCAGCACGCGTCCGGTCTCGACTCATACGGCCACCAGGCCGTTGCGCAGATCAACCAGACGACGCCGTCGTCGACCGCCAACCAGCTGCTGATGCGGATCGGCCTGCTCGTCAAGTTCTGATGCATCGCGCGGCGGCAGGCGGCACCGCGCGTTACCGATATTCAATGCGGATGGAGAGAGACACGATGTTCGAAGCAGGGTTTGAACGCTACCGCGACGCCACGATCCTGGTGGCGCGCGTCGCGATGATGTGGCTGATGGTGCGGTTCGGCTGGGACAAACTGATGGCCGTATCGCACACGGTCGACCTGATGGCCGGCTACGGACTGCCGTTTCCGGCGCTGGCGGCGGCCGTGGCGATCGGTGCCGAGCTCGGGATCGGACTGCTGCTGATGCTCGGCTGCGGCACGCGGCCGCTGGCGGTGCTGATGGCGGTGTATACGCTCGCGACCGCACTGACTGGCCATCGCTACTGGACGATGACGGGCGGCGCGCAGATGGCGAACGCGATCCATTTCTACAAGAACGTGAGCATCGTCGGCGGGGTGCTGCTGCTTGCCGTGACGGGGGCGGGCGCCTGGTCGTTCGACGGATGGCGTGCCGCGCGCCGCCGCGCCTGACGGATCCGCGCATTATCCCGCGTGCGGCCCCTTGACCGTCAGCCGGCAGACGGTCGCGAGCGCGAGCAGGTTCGGGTCGCGTTCGCGCCGGTGCAGGAAGCTCAGGCCGATCGTCTGGCGGATGGGCGGCCCGGCGAGCGGCACCAGCGCGATCTTGTGCGCAAAGAGGTCGCGCACGCGGCCGGGCAACAGTGCATGGCCGACGCCGCCTGACACCAGGTTGATCAACGAGAAGATGTCGCCCACGCGCATCACGACGTTCGGCGTGACGCCCGCGGCCCGAAACGCTTCCGTGAAGCCGTGGTGCGTCGCGAAGCCTTCGCCGAGCGACACGAACGGTTCATCGCGGCATGCGACGAGATCGATCGCGTCGCGCTGCGCGTACGGTGAATCGATCGGCGCGGCGAAGAACATTTCATCCTCGAACAGCGCGATCGATTCGATTTCGGCGTCCGGCTCGGGCAGCGCCATCAACGTCGCGTCGATCGCGCCTTGCCGGAGCTTGTCGAGCAGGTCGGCGTTCGAGCCGAGCACGAGTTCGGCCTGCAACTCGGGGCGACGCTCCTTCAACGCGATCACGACCTCGGGCACGGTGCGGATCGTCAGCGAATACAGCGAGCCGATCTTCAACTGCCCGGCACCGTAGCCGGCGGCTTCGCGGGTCGAGCGGATCCCGTTCGCCATCGTCTTCAGCACCTCGGCCGCGACTTCGGCGAGCACTTGCGCGGCGTCGGTCGGAATCAGGTTGCGTCCTTCGTGACGGAACAGCGCGCAGTGCATTCCTTCTTCGAGCGTATGCAGCGCGCGATGCACGCTGACGGTGCTGACGTTGAGCGCCTCGGCGGCTTTCGCGAGATTGCCGGCTTCCATGAATGCGAGCAGCACTTCGAGCTTGCGGAAGGTGATCTCTTCGTTGATGCGAGTGCGCATGGTCGGGGCAGCGGGAAGGGCGATCGATGATTCTGCCGCAGAACCCCGGGCACAACAATGCGCGAATATCCGGAATCGGCGCGTCGCGAGGTGGCGCCGCGAGACATTTAATCTGCGGTTAAGCATCCGCCGCTGCCGTTAATTGATGCAGGTTTTCGGTGTCCCTATCATCGGTTCATGCCGGTTATGCGTGGGGGCCGGATGCCTTTCTTCGTCCGGCCGCGCGCAGCGATTCACGATTGCCCGCCGCACACGGCGGCGGCCATGCGGTACGGCCCACGACACAGCAGGAGACAAGCATGCGGGACTCACGTCGGAACACGCGGCATCGGCAGGTGGTGGCTGCCGTCATCGGCAATACCCTCGAGTGGTACGACTTCATCGTCTACGGCTTTTTTTCCGGCATCATCGCGAGGCTGTTCTTTCCCGCAGAGAGCCAGTACGCATCGCTGCTGATGTCGCTTGCGACGTTCGGCGTCGGCTTCTTCATGCGTCCGGTCGGCGGCATCGTGCTCGGGCTCTATTCGGATCGCAAGGGCCGCAAGGCCGCGATGCAGCTCATCATCTTCCTGATGACGCTGTCGATCGCGCTGATCACGTTCGCGCCGTCGTACGCGACGATCGGCCCGACCGCGCCGATCCTGATCGTCGTCGCGCGACTGCTGCAAGGCTTCGCGACGGGCGGCGAATATGCGAGCGCCACGGCGTTCCTGGTGGAGAGCGCGCCTGCGAACCGGCGCGGGCTGTACGGCTCATGGCAGCTGATCGGCCAGTGTCTCGCGGTGTTCTCGGGCGCGGCGATGGGCGCGTGGGCCACGCAGTCGCTGTCGGACGCGGCGCTGCACAGCTGGGGCTGGCGCGTGCCGTTTGCGCTCGGGCTGCTGATCGGGCCGGTCGGTTTGTGGATCCGCCGTCACATGGACGAGACCGAGGTGTTCCTCGACGCGAGCAAGTCGGTCGTCGAGCCGCCCGCGAGCGTGTCACGCGTGCTGCGCGACAACTTGCGCGGCGTGCTCGTGTCGATGGGGCAGACGATCACCGGCACGGCCGTGTTCTACGTGATGCTCGTCAACATGCCGACGTTCGTGCACAAGACCTTCGGGCTGCCGCTCGACCAGGTGTTCAAGGCGCAGATGATCGCGGTCGCGTTGCTGACCGTGACGATTCCGGTGTCTGCGATCGTGTCCGACCGCATCGGCCGGCGCCCGGTGCTGCTCGCCGGGATGCTCGCGATGCTGACGCTCACCTATCCGCTGTTCTCGTGGCTCGCCGCGGCGCCGAGCATCGGCCGCCTGCTCGTGATGCAACTCGTGATCTGCACGATCATCGGCGTCATCTACGGCCCTGCGCCGACCACGCTCGCCGAGCAGTTCGCGACGCGCTCGCGTTCGACCGGCGTCGCGCTCGCGTACAACGTCGCGGTGATGGTGTTTGGCGGCTTCGCGCCATTCATCGTCACTTGGCTCACGCGCGCGAGCGGGTCGCCCGTCGCGCCCGCGTGGTACGTGCTGTTCGCGGCGTCGTTCGGGCTCGCCGCGACCGTGTTCATGCACGACGGTGCGCCGTGCGTGCTTGCCCGCCGGCAGTTTCGGGCCGAGCCGCTGAGCGCCGACTAGCTGCTTCCGGTCCGGGCCGGTCAGTTATCGGCGCATGCAGCGGACAGGCCATCGGCGCCGCCGATGGTCAGTATCGCGGACGGCGGCCTACCGGGGGCGCCGCCCGCTCATTACGCTTGGGCGATCATCCACTCCGTCCGGAAGGTCGCCATGTCCCGGCTCGATTACACGCTGCTCGGCCCTTGCCTGCTCGCCATCGCGATCGACGCGATGGGCTTCGGTCTCGTCTATCCGATGATGTCCGCGATCTTCAGCGATCCGCATGCGGGCCTCCTGCCGGCCGATGCCGGCGAGCACGCACGCAATTTCTACCTTGGTCTCGGCTACGGGATCTATCCGTTGTGCATGTTCTTCGGCTCGTCGCTGATGGGCGAACTGTCGGACCGCTACGGCCGCCGCCGGATCCTGCTGCTGTGCCTGCTCGGCCTCGCGGCTGGCTATGCGCTGATGGCGGCCGGCGTCTGGCACGCGAGCGTCGCGCTGCTGCTGGCCGGACGCGGGCTCACCGGTCTCATGGCCGGCTGCCAGGGCATCGCACAGGCGGCCATCTCCGATCTGAGCACGCCCGAGAACAAGGCATACAACATGAGCATCATGTCGCTCGCGTTCAGCGCCGGTGTGATCGTTGGCCCGGTGCTCGGCGGCGTTACGTCCGACCGGACGATCTCGCCGCTGTTCGACTACGGCACGCCGTTCGTGCTGGTTGCCGCGCTGTCGCTGATCTGCGCGTGCTGGACCTGGGCGTCGTATCGCGATACGGCCGCGCCGCGCGGCGATACGCGCATCGATTTGCTGCTGCCGCTGCGGATCGTGTGGGAAGCCGCGAGCCAGCGTAACGTCGTGTTCCTGTCGGTGGTGTTCTTCCTGATGCAGGTCGGCTACGGGCTCTACCTGCAGACCATCATGCTGTTGCTGCAGGCCAAGTTCGGCTATACGAGCGCGCAACTCGGGCTGTTCAGTGGCGTGATCGGCGTCTGTTTCGTATTCGGCCTGCTGTTCGTCGTGCGGCTGATGTTGCGTGTGTGGAGCGTGGTCGACATCGCGAAGACGGGGCTGCTCGTCGCCGGTCTCGGCCAGATCCTGTCCGCGCTGTTTCCGCACGAGCCGGTGCTGTGGGCCCTCGCGATGGTGGTCGGCTGCTTCGACATGGTCGCTTACACGACCATGTACACCGCATTCTCCGACGCCGTCAGCGAGGACCGGCAGGGCTGGGCGCTCGGCGTCGCGGGCTCGGTGATGGCCGTCGCGTGGGTCGTGACGGGCGCGCTCACCAACCTGCTGCCGGCATTCGGCGAGACCGGGCTGCTGCTGATCGGCGGCGCCGGCTTCCTGCTCAGCTTCGGGATGATGGCGTTCTACGGACGACGCAAGCAGGCCGGGGCGCGCGCGGCATTGTCGTAGGCACTCGCGTACAGGTTGGCCCGATTCTGTCGGACGTTGTCCTGCGGGCCGCTGTCGCGCGCGGCTGCGCGGCCCGACACTGGCGCTTCGCGGTCGCGGCAGGCCCGCCACCGGCGGTAAGCGGCCGAACGATCGCGTCCGGCGGCGCTGGCCCGACCGTACCGCCGTTCCGTTCGATGTGCCAACCTGGAGTAGAGAGCGACCCATGCAACATCCGACCATCCGCACCCTGGCCGGCGCGAGCGCGCCGACGTCGATCGACGCCGCCCGCACCGCGCTGCTGGTGATCGATTTCCAGAACGAGTATTTCAGCGGCCGCCTGCCGATTCCGGAAGGGCCGCGTGCGCTGGGCAACGCGCAGCGCGTGATCGCATTCGCCGATCGCGCGGGCATTCAGGTATTCCACGTGCAGCACGTCGGCGCGGCCGGCGGCCCGATCTTCGCGGACGGCAGCGACGGCTTCCGTTTTCATGCGGACCTGCAACCCGCGCCGCAGCACACGGTCGTGAAGAAAACGTCGGTCAGTGTGTTTCCGACGACCGACATCGACGCGCGCCTGAAGGCGGCCGGGATCGACACGCTGATCGTCACCGGGCTGATGACGCATGCATGCGTTGCCGGCGCGGCGCGCGATGCGGTGCCGCTCGGCTATGCGGTGATTGTCGTCGACGACGCATGCGCGACGCGCGACCTCGATATCGCGGACGGCAGCACGGTGCCGCACCGCGACCTCCATCGCGCGACGCTGGCCGCGCTGTCGGACACGTTCGGCGACGTGCTGACGACCGATCAGGTACTCGCGCTCGACGTCGCCTGACGCGCGTCTGGCCGGCGTCCGGCGGGCGCTCGGCCGGTGTTCAATCGGCCCAGCCCGGCGCGGTATACACGACTTCGCCGCGGAAGCAGGTCTCGAGCACGCGCGTTTGCGCGAACGTGCCGACCGGATGTTCGAACGGATTGCGGTCGAGGATCGCGAGGCTCGCGTCCTTGCCTGCTTCGAGCGAGCCTGTGCAATCGTCGAAGCGCAGCGCATACGCGGTGTTCACCGTGTAGGCCTCGAGCATCGTGAGCAGGTCGAGACGCTCGTGCGGATTCCACGGCGGGCTGTCGGGCTGGTCGATCAGCCGGTGCGTGACGCCGGTCTGGATGATCTGCATCGGGTCCATCGTGCTGACCGACCAGTCGGAACCCGCCGCGAGCATCGCGCCCGCGTTGCGCAGGCTGCGGAACGGATAGTTGCGGGCGGTGCGCTCGGCGCCGAGCAGGTCGCGATAGAACTGCTGCTGCTCCTCGCGCGCGGCCGTCCACAGGGTCTGGACGCTCGCGATCGCGCCGAGCCGGTTGAAGCGGCCCATGTCGGCCGGATCGACGAGTTGCAGGTGCGCGAGCTGCGCGCGGCGGTCGCGCATGCCGTTGCGGATCTGCACGTATTCGAGCGCGTCGAGCGTCATGCGCACCGCGCGGTCCGCCAGCGTATGGAAGTGCAGGTCGAAGCCGGCCGTATCGGCGAGCAGGCAGATTTCGTTGAGTGCGTCCTGGCGCCACAGCGCGAGGCCGCAGTCGTCGGTGCCGGCGTACGGTTCGAGCAGCGCGGCGGTTTTCGATTCGGGCACGCCGTCGACGAAGATCTTCACCGTATGCAGGCGCAGGTTGTCGCGCTCGTACTCGCGACGCCACGCGACGAAGCGCTCGATCTGTTCGCGCGGATCGCGGCGCGGGTTCGCGTAGAGGCCCGCGCTCATGTACGTCTTCAACTGGCCGGCACGTTGCGCGGCGGCATATGCCTTGAGCTCGGCCTCCTCGACGCGTGCGTCGAACCAGCCGGTGATCCCGTAGCCGTGCGTCATCGCATGCGCTTTCGCGAGCGACTTCGGATAACCGGCCGGACTCAGTTGCGGAATGATCGGGCAGACGCGGTAAAACGCTGCTTCGTGCACGACGCCGTTCGGCGCGCCCGACGCATCGCGCTCGTACACGCCGCCGGCCGGATCGGGCGTATCGGCCGTAATGCCGGCCGCTTCCAGCCCCTTCGTATTGAGACAGCCGCTGTGCACGTCGAAGCCGACCACGAGCAGCGGCCGATCGGGAACGATCCGGTCGAGCAGTTCGCGGCTCGGATACGCGCCGAACGCTGCGAGGTTCGCGCCGCCGAGATAAACCCACGGCTCGTTCGGCGTCGCGGCGGCGCACGCGCGGATGCGCTGCAGGATCGCATCCGGGTCGTTAATCCCGGACAGATCGAAGTCGCCGAGAATCTGATGGCCTTCGAGCGGGTGCGCGTGGCCGTCGATCAGGCCCGGCAGCATCAGCCTGCCGGCCAGATCGACCATGCGCGTCGCGGGGCCGGCGAGCGGGCGGATATCGTCGTCGCGACCGACGGCGACGATCTTGCCGTCCTTCGTGGCGAGCGCCTGCGCGAAGCGGCGCTGTGCGTCGCCGGTGTAGAGCAGGCCGTTCAGATAAACGGTGTCGGCGTGTTGCATGTGTCTCCTCCGGATTGGGGAATCGACGGGCGCTCGCATCCATCGGGCGGGCCGTCAGGCGCGTCCGGTCGCGTGGACCCGGTCGGGTTGGAATGGAATGAAGGGCGTTATGCCCGCGCGCGGCGCGGTACGCGATACCGGTTTTGCCGATCGATGCGCGTCGGCCCGCCGTCGCGAGACGCGCGCCCGGCCGCGCGGGCGGGCGTCCATCCGTGGTTCGGCATGACGTGTCTCCGTTGCATCCGACGCGCCGCTGTCGTCGGGTGAGTCAGATACTAGGAGCGGGCCGGTCTGCTGTCTGTCGTCGTTTTAAGGACAAGCGCGACAAAGGCGGCAAGGTGAGGACGAGATACGCTTCTCTAGCGATCGCCGGCGGCCGGCGCGTCTTCATCCGTCACGCACCATGCGAAGAGCCCGGCCCGGTTGGCGATGCCGAGCTTCGCGAGCGCGCGGCCGAGGTAGGTGCGCACGCTGCTCGGTTTGAGCGTGAGCGTGTCGGCGATTCGCGGAACGGGTCGGCCCTGCAGCACGGCGCGACACACGAGCCGCTCGCGCTGCGACAGCGCGGCGCCGCTGGCCGCCAGCCGTTGCTCGAACCGCTGCAGCAGCGCGCCGTCGTCCTGGCGTGGCGTGAGCCGCGCCAGGCGCGCGTGCTGGATCAGCAGCGGCAGCACGAAATCGCCGAGCTGCCGCAGCAGGCTCAGCTCGGCCAGCGTATAGGACGGCTGGCCGCGCCGCCGGAACAGCGAGAACGCATAGACATGGTCTCGCTCGCTGCCGAGCAGCGTGCAGTCCTCGCCGAGATCGCCCAGCGCGAACTGGCGACCGTACTCGGTCGCCGTGTCGATTTCCTCGTTGCACGAGAACACGAGCTGCGAATCGGTGACGCGTTCGATGTGCGGGAGCAACGTGTCGTTGCGCCAGTCGCCCTGTGTATACAGATCGAGCGCATGGCGCGTGCCGCCTGGATCGTCGCCACCCGCGAAGAACAGCACGTCGACGCCGTCGACCGCCTGCGATCCCGCGCCGCGCCGGTAACGGGTCGCGACGCTGTAGTGGGACTGCGGATCGACCGTTTCGCGCAGCCAGCCCCAGAGCCGGGCGGGGAACTGCGGACTGCCGAGGCTGGCGACCAGGTCGCCGGCGCTATTCAGTGAAATGTGGGCAGGGCTCATCGTTGACACCATCTTCGCGAACGGCCGCGCGCGCTGGCCGTGCAGCGCGCGCGGCGGCGCGCGGACGGATGATGCCCCGATCCGGTGATGCGAGTCGGGGCGGCGTGGCGGCGATGCACGATTGTAGGTGACTTCGCCGGCGCCGGGCGATCATGCGCGTTTCGCGAGGTGCCGGCCGCGCGGCGATGCGCGGCCTCGGCCGGTCAGAACATCGTGTTCGCGTTCGCGGACTTTTCCGGTACCGGCTGGATCACGTCCCAGTGTTCGACGATCCGGCCGTCCTGCACGCGGAAGATGTCGACAACCGCCTCGCCGCGATCGCCCGGATGCTCGGTCGCATGCACGTGCAGATAGACGAGATCGCCGTCGGCCGCACTGCGGACGATGCGTGCGCAAGATTCCGGGTTCTTCTGAAATGCGCCGACGAAGTACGACACGAACGGCTTCTTGCCGTCGGGCACGTGCGGGTTGTGCTGCTTGTAGTCGTCCGCGACGACAGCCGCGGCTTCGACTGCTTCGTGTTTGTTGAAGAAGCGGTCGTAGAACGTCAGCACGAGTTGGCGGTTGGCCTCCTCGGCGGCAACGTCGCGCGTGGCCGGGCCGGCGGCCAGCGCGGCCGTCGATGCGGCCAGCAGGACGAACGCGGCGATGGTGCGAACGGGGAGGCGGAGCGGTGACATGTCGGGGTTCCTTGTCTGGCGATTCGTGGATGGCGCGGGGGGCGCGACTGCGGGTGCCGCCGATCGTGAGGATCGGCGCGCGAACGGGTGCCGCTGGCGCGCGGCGCCGGCGTGCAGCCGCATGCTTCGTAGAACTGGCGAAACCGTGCGGCCCGTCGGGTCGCTCGAATGGTACAGTTGCCGCGAACCCGTCACAAGAAGTCACAGCGGTGTGAACAGGTCACGCCGCTGTGACCTCGTATTGCCCGTGAAAGAGAATCCTGCCATGCCGTCTCCGTCTCCGTCCGCCGACGACTCCGTCGAACTCGATCAGCCGTGCCCGATTCGCGATGTACTCGACCGTATCGGCGATCAGTGGAGCCTGCTCGTGCTCGAAGCGCTGTCCGGCGGCACGTTGCGCTTCAACGAGCTCGGCTGCGCGATCGGCGATGTGTCGAAGCAGATGCTGTCGCGCACGCTCAAGCGGCTCGAGCAGGACGGCTTCGTCAGCCGCACGCTGTACGCCGAAGTGCCGCCGCGCGTCGAATATGCGCTGACCGAGCTCGGTCAGTCGTTCCTGACGCCGATGCATGCGATGATCCGCTGGGCCGACGAACATCACCGTGCGATTTGCGCTGCGCGTCGTCGAGTGCAGGAGCCGGAGGGCAGTGGGTGTTGAGCGGGGCGCGGCACGCCGCAGCGTCATCCCGATGTGTGGCGAACCGACGGGTATTCGCTTGCTTGGGTGGCAGATGATTTCGGCGTCCGAATTTTCGGGTGAAACGGACGGGCTGCACATGCGCCATTGCAAACGCATGGATGCGCGCTTGCGAACCCGGCGGCGGCCAGGGTGTTTGACTCGCCGTGGTCGTGGCAGGGGCAGAGTGACATTCGCCAGATTCGTTCACGTTGCGAACTGACTGCCCGCGATGCGTTGGTTGCGACGTGCACCGAGGCGATGATTTCGTGTCCCGATGCGCAGAGGGCGGAGTGACTCGTGAGCGTCGATCGTTTCGGATCGACGTGGCCGGGCCGTCGCGGAAGCCGGATACAACGGGTGTGCTGCAGGGCGTATGACCGATCGCTGTTCCGGTTCGGATGGCGTTCGTGCTCCGGTGATATCGGCCGATGCAGGTACTGGCCGCCGGGCAGGATCGTCCGGCAGCCGAACGGCGCGGAACTGCCCGCCGTCCGACTGAGTCGCGTCGGGCCATCGCCGACGCGTCTGCTGTCTATCGCCAGGCTCCATCGACGTAGACCCATATCTGGCCCTGGCGCCGCCAGTAGCCGGGGACCCATCGATGCCCCGGGCGGCGGGCGACCCACCGGCCGGACACCCAGATATAGCGGCCGCGCTGCCAGCGCCAGTAGCCGTCGGTCCACACGTAGCCGTGCGACCTCGGTGGCGGCGGGCGGCGGTCGTGTCGCGGCGCGGGCGGTGCAAAGCCCGGGCGATCCGGATAAGGCGGCCTGCCGGGCGCGTGGTTCGGACCCGGCGGCCGGTATCCCGGCGGCGGCGCGGGCTGAGCCGAGGCGGTACGCAACCAGCCGCCTGTACCGGCGAGGGCGGCGGTCAGTCCGATGGCGTGCAACAGTGAGCGTCGATTCATGGCGGGTCCTCTTCTGTAATACGGGCTGCCTTACATTAACCTGCCAGTTCCGCGGCCGCGTTACGGCGGGCGTTAAGGCTGTTACTACATGTCACGACGGCGGTCGCCGTCCGCGCTGCCTTTTTGCGGCAAGCCGCGCGTTGCCGGCGCTTGTGCAGGCGAATGGCAACCGCAGCAGCGGCGTCCTCCTTCGTTTACTGTTGTTTACCAATTGGGCGTTGCATTTTTAGTCGGTCAAACCCGGTATCCGAGGTGAAAATAGGTAAAAATTGCCGATTTCGCGGCGATGCCTCGTTCTGCTTGTTGTTTCTATGCAACCGTCAAGCTGGTGACATGAAAGAATGGTGGGATGAAAGCCTCCAAAAAGCACGCGTCAAGAAGCCAAAAAAAGAAGCTAAAACAAATACTTATAACGCGTCCCCATTTCTATTATTTCTAGTTCTGGAAAAGCTTATTTCTTTATTTGCGGATCGCTCCCCTAGGGTACACCCCTAAACTCACGGTTCCCAAACGGGCAACTATCCGGGCGCAGCCAGCAGTACCGATGGCGTTTCCGGGCGGTTGCAGACCGTTTATGAACAAGGTCGCGAGACCTGCCTCTTTTTAGAAGGGAGCTCCACGAATGAACAAGACTCTGATCGTTGCAGCAGCTGCAGCATCGTTCGCTACCGTCGCTCACGCGCAAAGCAGCGTCACGCTGTACGGCGTGCTGGACGCAGGCATCACCTACCAAAGCAACGTCCAGAACGCAGCTGGCCAAGGCAAGTCGCTGTGGTCGATGGGTTCGGGCATTGACCAGAGCCGCTTCGGCCTGCGTGGTTCGGAAGACCTCGGTGGTGGCCTGAAGGCAATCTTCACGTTGGAAAGCGGTTTCGGCATCGGCAACGGCAAGTTCGCGAACGGTGGCAACAACACGATTTTCAACCGTCAGGCATTCGTCGGTCTGTCGAGCCAGTACGGCACGGTTACGCTGGGCAAGCAGTATGACTCCGTTCAAGACTACCTGGCTCCGCTGACCGCAACGGGTTCGTGGGGTGGTACGTACTTCGCTCACGTCGGCAACAACGACAACCTGAGCACGAACGGCGGCTACTCGAACAACAACTCGATCAAGTTCACGAGCGCTAACTACGCTGGCCTGCAATTCGGCGGCACGTACTCGTTCTCGAACGACACGAACTTCGGCAACAACCGTGCATACAGCGGCGGCGTGTCGTACCAGTTCCAAGGCCTGAAGCTGGGTGCAGCTTACTCGCAAGCGAACAACCCGAACGCAACGTCGTCGGGCGCAGTCGTGTCGGATAACGCACTGTTCAACGGCCAAGGCCGCCTGCGCACGTACGGCGCGGCAGCTGCATACGCATTCGGCCCGGCGCAAGTTGGCGCAGCATGGACGCAATCGCGTGTTGACAACCAAGCTAACGGCGGCGGCACGTTCCACGCTGACAACTACGAAGTCAACGCAAAGTACAACCTGACGCCGGCTCTCGGCCTGGGTGCTGCTTACACGTACACGAGCGCGAAGGTTGACGGCAGCAGCGCACACTGGAACCAGTTCGGTCTGCAAGCTGACTACTCGCTGTCGAAGCGCACGGACGTGTACGCACAAGCTGTGTACCAACGCGCATCGAAGAATGCAGGCGGCGCGTCGATCTACAACGGCGACCCGACGACGGCAGCAAGCTCGTCGATCAACCAAACCGCAGCAACGGTTGGTCTGCGTCACCGCTTCTAAGCGTGACGGCTGGGTAACCAGCTTCGCAGTATCAAAAAAAGGCGCCTTCGGGCGCCTTTTTTTCGTCCGTCGACGGCGGAAACGCCTGAAGCGATGGCGGTGCCGGAGATGCAGGGCGTCCGGACGCAAAAAAGCGAGGTCGCGGAACTTATACCCTAACGATACATAGTTCGTGAGATGGTATCGAGGAAACCCCGTTTACAGGGCTTTCGCACATCGCAGGCTTGCGATGTACAAATACATCGGAATGCATCGTTACCCTCAAGCGCCGACGGAAACGTCGGCGCTTTTTTAATCACGTGATTCGTGCGTCAAAGTGGCTTGGAGGGTTCTGCCTGCGGCAGCACCCTCGGCTTGCCGTGATCGGCGTGGTGCACGGAATGCGGTTGCTGGACGCGGTGTAGCGCGCGATACACAGTCGTCTTCGAAAATTCGCAGCCGGCCTGCACAAGCGCGTCGCGTTGCAGATCGAGATGCGGGTCATCGGTCGAAATGCGGGCGTAACTGATCAGCATGCGCATTCCAATTTGTAGGATGAAAATCCAGTAGAGTTGGACATTGAAAGATGGAAGCCGAATCCAGGCGCCCTTGACAGGCGTATCGCGGGCGCATTGGGCAGGATGCCGCTCGCAGCTGTCAGCCCGGGAAAGAAAATGGGGAGGGAAGCCTGTTCGCGCATCACGAAGCCGCTGTTGCCGCGCGCGACCCAACCACGTTCATCGACGACGTCCGGATCGAAGCCATCGACGATGGGACCGATCGTCTCATCGTGACGACCGCAGCCGGAAACGAGGCGCTTCTGGTTCACTTCCTGCCCGATTTTACGGGGACGCCATCGTTCGGGCGACGGTTGTATCGCCTGCGCGACTGGGCCGACGAACTGGCCGATTGGGTGGATCAGATGCGCCGCGTGCGGCAACTGACCCACGACGAACAGGCAGAAGTTTCGGCGCCTGGCGGCATGATGCGCGTCGAACTGGCCGGATGCCGCGAGGTCTCTGCAGGATTGCATGCTATTCAAACGGCGGCTTCTGCCCGCCGAGTGACCGCCGAATGGGGCAACCTGGCCGGCGAGATCGATGCGCAGATCAAGGCGATGATCGGCGGCTTGCGGCGCCAGCCTCGAAATTAGAGCAGGATATTTGACAATCGCTAAAGTTTCACGTCATTGACGCTGCCTGAAATGAGTTTGCCGTACCTTTGGCGGCAAATTCTAGAAAAACATTGAGAGAAAAATGGTACTCAGGCCACTTGCGCTCGGGGAACTGAAATTTCGCGAGCTGTACGACGCGATTCATCGGGGCTTGCTGCAGCGCAACCGCCTGCCGAAGCTGGACACGTCGCTGGGCCAGAACGCGCTGATTCCGTTGCGGGCTCGTGGCACGGCCAGGATCGGCCGCGATTACAACTGGACGCTCGACGTCGCGTCGCTACGCGACGACACCGCGCTGCTGTCTCTGATGCACCAGCCCGTCACGCTGTGGATCCAGCAGCCCACCGCCCCGTTTGCCGACTCCGTCTATCGTCCGATCCACGGCTTCGTGCACCGGGTCGGCTACCTGGGCGGGGACGGTGGACTGTCGACATACCAGCTGGAATTTTCATCGGCGCTGGTGTTCCTGGGCGGCACCCGTAACGACGAAGGCTGGCTCGAGCAGACGGCGCAGGAGATCGTGTCCGATCTCCTCAATCGCTATCCGCAGCTGCAGGGCCGGACCGCTTCACCCTGAACCGCGAGCCAGCGGTGCGCTCGTGGTGCCGGCAGAGCGAAACGGATCTCCGTCGTCAACAACCTGCACTACGGTGCTGCTCGGGCGCTTACCAAGAGGCGCTGATCGAGCGGGCGCTGAGCGGCGAGATGAGTCACCATCTCGGCTACCCGCCAGGCGCTGCCAAGCCGAGCGCCGTGACCAACCAGCGCAATGGCTCGGGCGCCAGACGGTTCTGACCGAGGACGGCCCGATCCGTATCGAGGTGCCTCGCGACCGCGACGGTAGCTTCGAGCCGCTGCTGATGCCCAAACACGAGAGGCGCTTCACGGGCTTCGACGACAAGATCGTCGCCATGTATGCCCGGGGCATGACCGTGCGCGAGATCCGAGGAATTTCCATAGGAGCAATACGGTACCGCGGTTTCGCCCGATTTCATCAGTTCGGTCACCGACGAGGTCATGGCCGAAGTGACCGCGCCAGCGGCCGCTCGAACCCCATGTACCCGGTCGTGTTCGATGCGCTACGGGTCAAGATTCGCGAAGACGCCGTGGTGCGCAACAAAGGCGTCCACGCTGCGCTGGGCGTTCTACCCGACGGCACACGCGATATTCTGGGCTTGTGGATCGAAGGCACCGAAGGCGCCAAGTTCTGGATGAAGGTCTTCAACGATCTCAAGACGGCCGGCGCCGTTAGCGCGTGTATTCGCCGTTGGCTTCCGGCTGGAACCTGATGGCGGAGACTTTCATCAGCTTCTCGATGCCGCTCGGCTGCATGACTTTGACGAGCTGGCCGCGTTGCGTACCCAGCAATGCCATGCCGACCGGCGAGAACACGTTCAGGCGCCCCAGTTCGAGATTGGCGGCATCGGGATAAACAATCGTCCACGTGGCCTGTTCCTGCGATGCTTCGTCGAGCAGCGTGATCTGCGAGTTCATCGTGACGACGTTGGCTTTCACGGCGTCTGGCTGGACGATATCGGCGCGCTCGAGCAGCGTGTCGAGCATCGTCTGGAATCGGGGATTGTTTTCGGCGTGCTTCTCGGAGCGGGCGACGTCTGGTTGGTGTGGTAAAGGCGTTGTTTCATGGGTTCTCCAAACAGTCAGCGCCGGGCGGGTGTGGCGTGCCTATGAGGATCGCCCGGAGCCCGTCTGACGTGGCTCCGGGAGGAGACCAGTCCGTCAGATCAGGCGCCGGGCGGCGGCGAGCGGCACTGGGCCGTGCGTCGAGCGTAAGGGGTGCGCCGGATGGTCGACGCGCACACGCACGCCGGCCGGACCGGACGGCGAAATGGAAAGGAGCGTGAGCGCGTGCATGATAGATCGAATATCGAGGGGCGAATAAAACCTTACGATTCTACAACATAACCTTCCGGGGCGGTGAGTCGGGTGTCGGCCTTTCGTCAGGTATTGTTGTGGAAATGATTTAAGTGATAGCTATTTCATGGGCCGGTGGCGCCGCTAATGTTTTGTCAAAAACGCAACGCTGTATGTCCAAACCAAGGGTTTTCCCGCTGACTGATGAGGGCTTCGCTACTGCCATGGACCGGTTCTGCCGAGCGGGTCAAAGAACATATTTCGGAGGTCCATCATGGCAGTCAGTCATTTCACGCAGCGATCGGCGCATCGTCCTTGCCGCCCCGATTGCATCGTTCTAGTCCGACCAGGGCTTGACCCCGCTTGCATAGGTCGGGCCGATCTCGTGCAACTCGAACAGAACGGCTACAAGCCGCTCGCGAGCGATGCGCAATATCCGCAGAACGTCCAGGTAGCAGAACAACGCATCCAGCCGAACCAGCCGATGCTCGCGCAAGCCGATACATGAGGCTGGCTATGGTGCAGTGGCGACCGCCGCCGGCCACAGTCGGGCCGCCGCATGACGCGCAGCCCAGAATCCGATAGTTCGGTCTACTTCGGCAACTGAATACCCCGGGTCTGCCCGAGCGCAGCATATGACCGACGGGACGCGCGCCATGCGCGCGTCCGCGTTAGCGAAACAGAACCTCCGTCGCCGCATTCCGGCGGCTTTTCCGCCCAGACGCTCGCGCGTTTGGGCCTTTTTTGCTGGGGCGGGGTCAGGCGGACGTGACCGTGGGCGTGCCGTGGATGTAGTGCTCGAGCTGGCTGATCGTGAACTGCTGGTCGGCAATCACGCTCTTCACGAGGTCGCCGATCGAGATCAGGCCGATCAGCTTGCCATTCATCGAGGACGGGCAAGTGGCGCATCCAAGTGCTCGGTCGTCAGCGCCAGCAGCACTTCGTCGGTGGATTGCGACGGTTCGACGTAGCGCACCTTGGTCGTCATGATTTCGTCGACGCGGGTGGCCTTCGACGAACGATCCTGCAGCACGACCTTGCGCGCGTAGTCTCGTTCGGTAACGATGCCCACGCGATGTCGTCGCCGTCCATGACCAGCAACGCGCCGATGCCCTTTTCCGCCATCAGCTTGATGGCGTCGTAGACGAAATCGGCTTTCGTGACGGTGTAGATCGTGCGGCCCGAATCAGGCTTGGCTTTGAGAATCTGCGCGACAGTCGTGCTCATTTGCTTTCTCCGTGTGCAGAACGATGCAGGGAAGGCAGGGCGTGATGCGCGCGATGAGGCCAGTATAGCCGGGCCTGTGGCGGCAGTCGCGTGACGTTTCCAGATTAGCGGTAAAACTCGGGCACGCACTATCCACGTAACTCCTACATTCTGATCGTTCGATTGAATTCATGATGTCTTCGCGTCCCCAATCGCCCACGCCGGGCAATGGCCAGGCCGACGAGTGCGTGACGCTCGTCGCCACCGCGCGTCGCTGCCCACGCGCTACGGTACGTTCACGTCGTACGCTTTCCGCGTATCGGGCAGCGATGCCGAACTTCTCGCGCTCGTGATGGGCGACGTCTCCGGCGAGCAGTCCGTGCTGACGCGGCTGCATTCCGAGTGCCTGACCGGCGACGTGTTCGGCTCCTACCGCTGCGATTGCGGCGAGCAACTCGATCTCGCGCTGCGCTACATCGCCGCGGAAGACCGCGGCGTGCTGCTCTTATCTGCGCGGCCACGAAGGGCGCGGCATCGGCCTGAGCAACAAGATTCGTGCGTATGCGCTGCAGGAGCAGGGGCGCGATACCGTCGAGGCCAATCTCGATCTCGGCCTGCCCGACGACGCGTGAATACGACTCCGCCGCTTGCGATTTTGCGGATCCTCGAAACGCGGCGACGTCGGTGCGACTGATGAGCAACAATCCGAAGAAGTTCGACACGCTTGCGAAGCGGCATTCCCGTGTGCGAGCGCGCGCTGCGGTGCCAGGTGCGGAAGCCTGGCCGCTATCGAGTTGGCAAAATGTTCAGCCGTCGCCGAAGAGCAGGCAACAAGCCGCTTCTGCCTGAAGTTGCTCAGGCTCGGCGAATGGTTTCTGGAATTGCTGGTTCTAAAAGTCTAAATAAACCGCTCGGCACATGGGCGGTCGAGTGCGGCAAGTGAAAATTCGGCGATTGTCTGCCGATGGCCTTGCCGTAGCGACCGCCGCACGGGAAAAGGGGCCACGCTGGGCCACATATTCATGAGCACGCGCCTGGGCCGCGCGATGGTGAGCGCCCGCGCGCTTGCGGCGGCAAGTGTCGGTTCCATCTGCAGGCATGCGTGCCGGTGGCTATCGCGGAGTGACTGCGTGATCGACCATCATTAACACATATCCAGACTCAGTCCTCGCTTCAGCCAGGTCGCGTCGAGCAATGCGCTCAGGTTCTGACGCCAGATCCGGTTCTCTAACGCGACGTAAGCGCCTTCCGCACAACCGGATCGATCGGCGATACGTGTGCGTGGTGCCGAGGTCCGGGTGCGCGATCCTGATCCCTTGCGTTCGACGCGCCGGTGGGCTGTCTGCCACAGGCGGTGACTATTTTGCGGCATTCGACACAGGGCAACGTCACGTTCTGCCCGTTTGCTGGCGGCGACCGATCTGGACGCGAGGATAGGCATGGGAGAGCGTATTCGCGTTTGGAAGCGGTTTCAAAATGACCCGCCCCGTGACATTCGCGCATTTCATTGCGATCATCGAGCGGTTTCGGCAGGGCGGGCGTGTCGCACAAGCGTGCGACGCGTGATGTGCCGCAGGCGGATCGAACATGGAACGAATCGTCGCGCGCGGCGGTGCAGAACCTGTGCGGCGACAAGGGATCGACGGGCATGAGTGCATCTTTGGAAATCGACACCGCCCGGCTGAGGTTGCGTCGATGGCGGCCGGAAGATGCAGCGCCGTTTGCGGCGATCCATGCGAAATCCTGATGTCACTGCGTGGTTGGCATGCGGGCCGATGAGCGTCGACGAGGCGCGCGCCGGTATCGAGCGTTTCGAAGCGCATTTCGGCGAACACCTGGTTTCGGCCAATGGGCCGTCGAGCGCAAGACCGACCGTGCGCTGATCGCGCTATGCGGACTGTCGCGCGAAGTTCGTGATACGCATCCGATGGCGCCCTGCGTCGAGATTGCGTGGCGGCAGGCGCGTGCAGCGATGAAAGGCATGGTTATATCGCCAGGCGGCTGCCGCGGTGTTGGTCGACAGGTTCGCGCGAATCCGGGCTCGCCGACATTTTCGCGTGGACTGCGCAAGGCAATCTGCGATCGCAACGCGTGATGCAGCGAATCGGCATGGAGCGGCAACCGGTGCGCGACTTCACAGCCATCTGAGTTGCCGGAGGGCAGCTGCAGTCGCACGTCGTTTATGTCGCGCGTTCGCCTGCGTTCGATTGCCGGAGTATGGCACGGGGGCGTAACCGGCGCGTAGCGGGTGCGTCGCGCGGGGCGTTTCTCAACGCCATGCGGCGTTCTGCAGGGCGATCCGGTAGCCGGTGGCGTCCTCGAACGTTTGTCCTGATGCATCCCAGTACACCCCGGATTGAACGACGTTACGCACGCATGGAAGCCGTGCGCGGACGCGGGCACATGGCTTCCCATGCGTGAGGGTCGGGCAGGTAGAAGACGATCAGGTCTTCCGGCGTCGGCGACGATATGACCGGTTCGCCGGATAGTGCGTGAATTGGGGAATGGGCAGTCGAGGCCTTCGCGGCCGAGCATCGCGCCGGAGAAGCCGTCGTGATCGTCGAAGCGCGCGAGCGCCGACAATTCGAACGCCGCAGTACATGCGTTCGGTTCGGGCCAGGTCAGCGGCAGGGCGGGCGATGCGCAGGTGGGCGTGCATGAGGGCCTTGGGCGTGCGTAGCGGTTCTGTCGAGGATAAGCCGCGAGTGTGTCGCTTGTGCAAGCATCCGCGCTTGCGGCCATCGCAGTCGTATTTATATTGGAGCGCCCCGGCGGAACGCGTTTCGGGGTGCCTCCTCCATAAGACACTCATCGCCATAGCGATCGCGCGATGCCACGTGCTTCGAAAGTTTCCGGATATCGGTGCCGTACGGCGGCGCGATCGGCGGCTCGTGTGCGGGCGTAATGGTGGCGTTCCGCCTGTCGTGAGTCGATAGGCAGGCGTGGTGACGGAAGTCGTCTTTGTCCCGTTTATGCTGTTGCTGACGCGCGGATGCGATGCGCCGCATGCATGCCGGATCGGCTGCGAACCTGATGCGCAAGCCTAGCTTTCCGGGCCGTTTGCCGGGCCCTCGCCAGTCTCGTTTGAGGGCTGCGCTGGAAGTCGCGTTCGGTTGGGGCGCGAAGGGGACGATGGTGCTAGCGGGGCTGGCGGTCGGGCGCTGATGGTGCTGACGGGCGATGCGAGCGGCGTGTCGGACCTTCCGGGCACTCGAAGAAGCTGGTTGTACAAACTGCTTGTATTGATCAGCAGGTTCTCGCGCTGATGTTTGTCTTCCTCTACTACTTGCCAGCGCCGGCAAAGGTGTCCGCCGCAGGCGGAATAGGGCGGCAATGCGTCCCCAATAAATTATTGCAGGCAAGAAAAAGCCCGCTGCAGGAGCGGGCTGAATCCATGTTGGAGTTATGGAGGAACGATCAGGCACCAGGAAAAGCCCGGGGATGGCAGAGCCCTCGTTGCAGTGTGCAACGCGAAGCGCAGACACACCTTCCCGATAACGGCACCGGCGCTGTCGCGCGGCCCTTGCCGGTGTTCGGCAGGGGGCTGCCGTCGGCCGGTTATCCTCCCAGAGGGTGCCAGCAACCCAGTGGCGCGGTCGCGGTACCTCACATACCGCTCGCCCAAGCATGCGCGGGAAACGCACCGAATCGTTCCTGCGCAATGGCACCGCTGTACTTGTTGCGCCATCTCGGTCTCGATCCACGCACAAGGCGTCGCGCGCGCAGTCGGTCGAGTACGTGCCGCGTCGCGTGTCCGTCGATGTCGTGACGAAGCGCACGCCGACCTCGTCGTCAGACACTTTTCGCTGAAGCTGGTTGAGCTGTAGTTGCGGCCCGTGCCGGTGCGACAGCGCGCGCAGTTCGTCGAAGTGATATTCGAGCCAGTCGGCGAAGAACAGCGCATCGCTGTGGCATCGCAACCGGAATGCCGCGCTGCGCGACGGGACGCGCGGTGCCATCATCGCCACCCCGCCCGCGGCTCGCGTTCGGCGCAATGGCCGCGTCGACGGGCGCGAGCGGCTGCCGGAGCTGTCGATACGGCTCGCGCTCGCGCAGCGCGTGCCTGGCAGCTCGTCGCCGGCGGCGCCGGACGGCTGCATCGTCAGGTCGTGCCGGCCGTCGCCGACAGGGGCGACGTCGCGAATCGCGGCGCAGCGACCAGGCAGTGCGTCGGCGGCCAGCAGCGTGGCGGCGCGCGGTGGTCCACGCAGGAGCGCCGGCCGGCGCGGCGCCGGCCGCACGGAACACCAGCCCGCGGCGATCGAGTCGCACGAGCGGCAGCGGCCGCGAAACGACGGGTACGCAACCGCGATGCGGGCGCCGCTGGCGCTCGTCCAGCCCGGGCATCATCGCGCGAAAGACCTGAGACTGGTCCACAGTGGTTTCTCCTTCGTTACGATGCCGCCCGGGCGGACTACGCGCGTTCCGGCTCAGGCGGCGATGGCTTGCCAGCTTGCCCCGGCTCGATCCCAAGTGCAGCAAACGTTTGCGGATCAATGTCGATCCAGCACGCGACGACCAGACGACAAAATCCACCTGTTTCGGCGGGCCTGCGGTGCGCGTGCCGCCGATCCGGCGGAACAGCCGCTCCATGCTTGCGAACGTCACGCCGATCAACTGCCGCGCGCCCAGCTGCGCCGCGCATTCGACGACCGCGGCGAGCATCGGGCGCACGGCCCACTCGGCGTTGCCCGGGCCGCCTTCGTCGCTCGTCGCCGCAAACCGCGACAGTTCCCAGACGGCAGCCGATTGCGGCAACGGGACGTCTTCGGCGTCCGGTCAGCAAACAGCGACTTCAGCAGATACGGGCAGTGGTCGGCAACAGGCGGGCGCATCCGCACATCTCGCCGCCGGCGTTCCTCGCGAACGTAGACGGTATCGTCGCGGTCGAACTGATCGCGCTCGAAGCTTCGTTCGCCGACGGGAGCGCCCAACCGGGTTGTTCGACGAACCTGGCGCCGATAGCGCCCTAGATCCGCTGCAAGTTCGTGTGGCAACCGCCGCTTCATCGTGAACGAAGGTCCGCATGGGTGTCCTCGGATCTGTGCTTTGGTATGCCGCATTACAGCGCGCGTCCCGGGGGGCGACAACACCGATGCAATAACACCTCTTACGGGAACAGAAGATTGACCGGCACGGTTTTTCCGGTGGCACCGGTTTCTTGATCGACGGGTTGGTACTGGCCGCTTTCTTATAAGGCGCCATGCGCGCGGAAACATCGGAAATTCGCAGCCGGTTGTCCTGGGCGTCGGACCGGCGCGAGCCAGGCCATCGTTGCGGCCGGCAACGCCGAGGCGACCGCGGCGGCCCAGTCGACGCCGGCGAGCCGCGCGGCAAGCGCGGCGGCGGTGCAGGCCATGCGATGTCGGCGCCTGCGGCGTCGACGACCATGATGTTGCTGCGGACGTCGCCGCCCGCGATCACGAACGTGCCCGTCGCGCGTTCGAGATACCAGTCCCAGCCGACCGTCAGGTATGCGACGCCGGCACTGGCCGGGCGATGCCATTCGGTGTAGCCGGCCAGGCGCGCATCGATCGCGCTGTCGCGCAGTTCGGCGAGCAGCGATGCATCGAGGCCGCTCGCGACATGGTCGAGCACGAGCGTGGCCAGTGCGGTTTCGCACAGGCGCACGTAACCGTCGGGGACGGGCCGCGGACCGGATGCAACAAAGGTGAAGTCATGCGCGGAATGTATCAGCCCCAACCGGTGCTGGCACCTGACAGGTATGACAGCGTGACGTTGTCGGAGAAAGAATGGAATTGCGCTGGCAGGATGCCTACCAACAATTTAGCGCCGCGGAAGACGAGCAGCAGCTCTTCCAGCGGATCGCCGCTTATTCTAAACGTCTGGGCTTCGAATATTGCTGTTACGGCATTCGCGTGCCGCTGCCCGTCTCGAAGCCGGCGGTGGCGCTAATCTTTAACACTTATCCCGACGGATGGACCAGGGCACTACCCGCGCGCAGAACTATATATCGAGATCGACTCGACGGTTCGTGACGGCATGCAGAGCACCAACATGATCGTCTGGCCGGACGTCGACCGGATGGCTCGTGCCGCTATGGCAGGACGCGCGCGAGTTCGGGTTGTCGGTGGGCGTCGCGCAGTCGAGCTGGGCAGCGCGCGGCGCGTTCGGGCTGCTGAGCATCGCGCGTCATGCCGACCGGCTGACACCTGCCGAGATCAACATGCTGACGCTGCAGACGAACTGGCTCGCGAACCTGTCGCATTCGCTGATGAGCCGTTTCATGGTGCCGAAGCTGTCGCCCGAGGCGGGCGTCACGCTGACCGCGCGAGCGCGGGTGCTGTGCTGGACGGCCGAAGGCAAGACCGCGTGCGAGATCGACGGATCCTCGGCATCTCAGGCGCACGGTCAACTTCCACGTCAACAACATCCTCGAGAAGCTGGGCGCGACCAACAAGGTGCGAGGCGGTGGTCAGGCGATTTGAGCAGGATCATCGATACGCCCTGACTTTCGGCGATTCAGGGCGGTCATCACCGGCGGCGCTGCTGCCGGCTCATTCATCAGCGGTTCCAGCACCGCGCGGTCCAGCTCGCTGCTGGTATCTTCCTCCATGCTCATCGGCTCGCGATCTGTTCGACTTCGCGATCTTCGGATGCAGCTTCAGCGTCGCGGTCACCTTCAGCCGGTCCGGCTGGTCGGGCACGATCCTCGCTCGTCAGGCTCTGGAACGACAGCGGCTTCGCGTACATCGAATTCGACAGCAGCGTGCGGATATTCGTCGGCGGCCAGGCAGATCACGTTGATCTGATACTCGCGCACGAGATCGGCGTTCGACACGGGCGTCGCGTTGATCGCCTGGCTGACGCCGCGCAGCACCGTATTGGTGAGTAGCACGACACCGGTGCCGGCGAGCGCCGGCACGTAATGCCGGAACCTGACAGTACGCCGACGGCGGCCGAGCACCACAGCGTCGCGGCCGTATTGATGCCCTGGATCGAGCAGCTTTGTCGCGCATGATCGCGCCGCCGCCGAGGAAGCCGACGCCGGACGCGACGTACGCGGCAATCTGCGTGACGCCGGCCACGCCGTTGCCGGTCAGCACGCCAGCGTGACGAACAGGCATGCGCCGCTCGCGACGAGCGTGATCGTGCGCAGGCCCGCCGTGCGTTGCCGCATCTGGCGTTCGAGGCCGATCGCGACGCCGCAGGCGAACGCGGTGAAAAGTGCGAAATCGAGAGTCATGGTTGTCCTGCCGTGCAAGGAGCACATGCCGGCCCGGGTCGCGACGGCGTTATGCCGAAAGCGACACGATGGCCATCATCGCGCTACTGTAGCGTGCGAATGCGTCATTCAGTGTGAAACGGGTGGCGTGCGGGCTCGCGGAACGCGAGCCGGGCGGAAGAACTGCGTCGGACAGGCGTTCAGGCGGCAAGTGGCGCACGCAACGGAGTGCTGCAACTGTCCACGATGGTTCCTGAAGGGAGAATGGGCGGCATTCTAGTGGGCCGCGCACGCCGGCGTCAACAGTTTGGCTGCGGGCCGGGCACGGCGGAAAAATCATTGCGACGAACCGATCGTGCCCGTCGCGAGCGCGAGCGCGGCAGCGGCGGACATCGCGCCGGCGTAGCTGTCGACTTCCGCGTTGCGTGCGGCGAGCAACTGGCTTTGCGCGATCGTCGCATCGGTGACCGAGCCGACGCCGTTGCGGTACGCGGTCAGCGCCGCGTCGTAGCTGGTCTGCGCGGCGTCGACGAGCGCCTTGGCCGCGTCGTGCGATGCGAGGCTCGTTTGCACCGCGTTTTGCGCGGCGACGACCTGGCGGACGGCTTCCTCCTTGGTGCGCGTGAGCCGCGCGGACGCGCTGCGCGTCGTTGCGTGCCTGCATCAGCACGGCGGAGCGCAGGCCGCCGTCGTACAGCAGGGATCGTCACGCGAGTTTCTCTGCCGCCGTAGCGGCTGCCGTTCAGGTTGGCGATCGGCGCCTGGTCGCCGATTGCCGGCAGCGCGGAGATGGCCGTGCCGCCGCGCATAGGACGTCGACGCGGACAGGAAGATCTTCGGCATGAATGCGGCTTCCGCAGCCTTGATCTTCGCGCGATTGGCCTGCTCGAGCGCATATGCGCCCTGCAGGTCGGGGCGGCGCGCGATCGCGTCCGACACGATCGCGTCGACCGACGAAGCGAGCGCGGGCGGCAGCGGCCGCTTCGGCAGCGCGGCGATCGACGGCTTCGACAGCGGCGAGATGCCGAGCGCGGAAACGAGCGCGAGGTAGCTGTCGCTTTCCGTACCGTTCGCCTGCACAGCGCGAGATTCGCTTGCGCGCGGTTCTCGCCTGAGCGAGCTCGACGACCGTGCCGACACCTTGCTTCAGCCGCGCGCGAGGACGCCGCGAGGATCGCGTCCGCGTTCGCGAGACCCTGCTGCGCGCTGGCCGCGCGCGGGCGAAGCGGCTTCGTAGCGATAGTACGCGACGGTTACGTCGTGGATCTGCTGGTGCACGGCCGTGAACGCGACGTTCGACGCAACCGACGCCTGCTCGGCCGCCTCGACCCGCGCCGCGCGGCCGCCGAAATCGAACAGCAGCCATTGCAGCGACAACGCCGAAATCGTGCCGTGCACGGTCGAGGTTGCTCGACGCGTCGCCGAGGATCGTCGAGGTCGAGCCGTGGCTCGTCTGGTACGCGCCCATTGCCGTCGCGGACAGGTTCGGCAGGTATGCGGCCTTCGCGATGCCGACCGCGAGCGCGGCGTTGCGCGCGACTGGATTTCCATGCGATACGGGTCAGCGGGTTCGTCGATTCGGCGAGATCGATCAGCTCGGGCAGCGTGTACGGGTGTGTCGAATCGAGAAGTGACGCGAGCGCGGGCGAGGCCGGCAGCGTGCCGTCGGCGATTGCGCGTTGCGCGGACGCCAGTAACCGGCACGATGTCGCCGGCGGCCGATGTTTGCGGCTGCCACAGGACGGTCAGGCGCTTTCCGGCGCCAGGTCGATTGACGACGTCGCGCAACCGGCCAGCGCGACGGCAGTCCTCGAGCGCTGCGGCGGCGAGCGACGGGACCGGGGGGTCAGGTACGGGCATGAGGGGGGGAGTCCTTCGAGGTGGCTTGACGGGCGGCGTCGGCGATGTGCGCGAGCCGCGTGTCGATCAGGTTCAGCAGCGCGGCGCGTGCGGGGTCGGCGGAGGTGGCGGCCGGCGGCGGAGCTGGCATGGCTGCTGTACCGGCGGTCGATGACGACGGTGCCGGCGTAGCTGCGTCGGCGGCCGGATCGTCGTCGCGCAGTTCGACCACGCGTGCGAGCCGCGCATCGATCGCCGCGTCGCCCGGTGTGCGTTCGGCGAGCAGGAACAGCGGACCTTCGAGCGCGCCGAGTTCCGCGAGCGCGCGTCGCCGGGTGCCGAGCCACGAGGCGGCCGGCCGCACCCACGACGGTTCGTAGTGGATCAGGCCGAGCTCCTGCGCGATCGCGCCATGGCGCGCGAAGGCTTCAGCGGCGAGGATGCGCCGCTCGGCCGGTTGCGCGATCTGCGCGATGCGGCGCCATTGATCGAGCAGTGCGGCCAACGCGGTATCGATCTGCTTGCCGATGCTGACCGGCCAGATGCGCGTGAACACGAGGTACACGACGATGTTGCCGAGCAGGATGCCGATCGTGCGGTCGCGCGCGAGCGTCAGGTCGAAGCCGGGGCCCGCACCCTGGATCACGCACAGGAAGAATGCGAACGCGACCTGGAAGCCCGCATATGCGATGCGCGGCGAACCGAATGCGACCCACGCCGACAGCCACGCGCCGACGAATACGAGCGCCATCAGTTCGCCGATCGACGACAGCGCCGGCACGACGAACACCAGTGCCGCGGTGCCGATCAGCGCGCCGACGATGCAGCCGGCGATGCGCAGCGTGAGCTTCTCGACGGTTTCGGCCGTCGAGCCGAGCGACACCATGTAGCACGTGATGAAGCACGTATGGATGCCCGACCAGTCGAGCTGCGAATACAGCAGGTAGCAGAACATCGCCGCGACGGTCGTTTTCAGTGCGTAGCGGACGTGGTCGGGGTTGGTGCGGGCGTCCGGCAGGAAGAAGCCGCCGCGCGGCGCGGGCGGCGCGGCGGCTGTTGAGGCCGACGAAGCAGACGTGTCGCGTGCCGCCGCGGTCGGTGCGGCAGATGCAGCGGGTGCGGCCGGCTCGGCGAATTGGGTGATCGCCGCGTGCAGGTCGGTTGCGACGACGCGTGCAAGCGGCGGCAGCGTATCGGCCGGCGGCAGCGCGAGCGTCACGTCGACCGGATAGCCGCCTCGTTCGAGGATGCCGGCCATCTCGTCGAGCGTGGCAGCGCCCGGTTCCGCGAACGCGGCGGGCAGCCGCGCATCCGGCTCGCGGTCGGCGAGGGCAATCGCGACGAGCAGCGCGGTGCTCGATGCGATGGCCTGCTTCAGTGCGGGCGCGTCGGCGGCAGACGTCGACCCTTCTAGCGTCGACAGCTTGAGCCACGTGAGCAGTTGCTTGTCGCCTTCGCGCAGGGTCGCGTCGAACGCCGTGCGCGCATCGTCGTCGCCACGCAGTCGCCGGGCCGCGAGTCGCAGCCGCTTCGCGAGTTGCCCGAGCGCGAGCTTGCGCGGCGACGGCGCGATCAGCAGGTTGACGACGATCGCGACGCCGACGGGAATCGCGACCATCAGCCATGCATAGAGCAGCGCGCGCGTTGCGGCTTCGCCGACCGGCGCGAGGCCGAGCTCGTCGAGCCCGAAGCCGACGATCATCGCGAGGATCGCGCCGACCGGGCGCAGCTTGCTCGCTGACGTGAGATACAGCAGTCCGACCGACAGCACGGCCATGCACGCGACGCGCAGTACCGAATACTCGATGCTGAAGATCGCGACGCCGATCACTAGCGCGATCACGAGCGTGACGAGCAGCAGCATCGCGACCGCGAGCACGACGCTCGTCACGCGGTCGGCACGGTTCAGGAAGAACACGACATACGCGGAGATCGCGGCTTCCGGCGTGCCGTAGCCGCTCGTCACGAGCACGACGAGCGCGCAGATCAGCGCGACCCGCGCGGCCATCGCGGTGCGTCCCGGAAACGGCGCGAGCAGTCGCAGGACTTCGCGCGGGCCCGGCGACCGAACCTCAGCGGCAGGCTGAGCCATGCCGGACCTCGACGATCGCGCTCGCGCCGACACGCACGAGCTTGCCGTCGGGTTCGTCGAGCTTCACGCGCACCGGAAAGCGCTGCGCGACGTGCACCCAGTTCACCGAGCGCTGCACGATCGGTAGCGCGCGCGGCAGGTTGATACGATCGCTGTCCGAGATGCCCGCGCCAATGCCGACAACCTTGCCTGTCAGCGGGCGGCTGCGGTCAATCATCGAATAGACGGTCGCGCAATCGCCGACTGCGATGCGGTTCAGCGACGTTTCGCGGAAATTGCCGACGGCGAACCATTCGTTCGCGTCGATCAGCGTGAAGATCGACTGGTTCGGCGCGAGGGTTTCGCCGGCGAGCACGGTCAGCCCCGTCACGAGCCCGTCGTGCGGCGCGCGCACGACCGTATCGTCGAGCGCGTGCTGCGCGCGGGCGAGTGCGGCTTCGCGCGCATGGAGCGTCGCGATCGCGTCGGCGTCGTCGCCGATCGTCCGGGCGGATGCGCGCTGCTGTTCCTGCGCCTGCGCGAGCGATACGGCCGCGTCGCGCTGGCGGACCTTCGCCTGGTCGAACTGCTGCGCGCTGACGTAGCCTTGCGCGGCGAGCGGCGCGAGCCGGTTCACGTCGCGCGTCGCGAGATCGTAGTTTTGCGTTGCACGCTTGACCTGCTCGGTGGCGACCGCCGCATTCGAACGCTCGCCGATCAGCGACCGGCGGCGCGTGTCGAGCGACGCGCGCGCGAGTTCGAGATCGGCCTGCGCCTGCGCGACCGTCAAGCGATACGGTACGGGATCGATTTCGTAGAGCAGGTCGCCTTTCGCGACGCGCTGGTTTTCGTGCACCGCAAGCTGCACGATGCGTCCGCCAACGGGCGACGCGACGTGTACGACGTCCGCGTCGATCGATGCGTCGTCGGTGGATGGATAGGCCGTCGTGCGGTGGTACGCATACGCGAGCGCCGCGATGCCGAGCGCGACGATCGCGAGCGCGATCACACGGCCTTTCGTCGAGGGGCGGGTGACGCCGGCGGCCTTCATGCGAACGGCCCCGTGCCGGTGAGCCAAACGATGACGGCAACCACGAGGCCGATCGCGGTGCATACGGCGAGCTGGTAGGGTACCGTGGCGGCCCAGCCGGTCGCGACGAACACACGATGCGCGACGATCGCGCCGACGATGCCGACGATCGCACTGACGAGCCAGAGCGGGAAATACGCGCCGAACAGCACGTACGACGGTGCGCCGCGCGATGTGCAGCCCGCGAGCGGCAGGGCGGGCGCCAGAGCGGCGGCAACGCGCAGGGGCGCGCGCGGCGTTGTTTTTCTCATGGTGTGGCGAGCTCGACGTTTGGGGTGGATGCCGGGCGCGGCGCAATGCGCATCGTCGCCGCGACGACGATGCCGTGATATGGAGCCGATGATAAATCAGCACGATGCGGACCGCCAGCCGTGCGGCGGCTGGCAGCCACCGTCGCGGCTGGCTCGGGATTTTGCCGGCGAATGCTCGTGTAGGGTTGCTAATGGACTGTGAAGGGTCGTCGGGCGAAACCGGGGCAGCGGCTTTTGTTTGCCAATGCGGCGAAATCGATGCGCGAATGCCGGATTGCTGCATCAACGCCAGTGAATCCGGTCGGCAGGGCCGGGCGAGGCGATCAACGACCTGCATTCGGCGCAGTGCCGTCGTCGCGCGGCGGCGTCGCACCGGGATGGTGCTGCCGGCCGATGCGCCGACGCTCGCCACCGTGCGGAACCGCGCGAAGCCTCCCGGCGCCGCCGGCAGCACCGCCCATCGTGACGGCCGGTATCTGTGTACCATCCTGCGTAGGTGCGCCGCGCGGCGCGGAGCGGAGCCCGGCGACACGCGATGCCACGGCCCTGCTCGCCGCGCAGCGCGGAAGCGGTATCGCCACGAGGATGAGTGTTCCATGCGCAGTTTCTTTGTCCGGTTCATTGCAATCGGCGTGCTGTTCCATCTGTATGTCGGGCTGCGGATCATTCCCGACGCGTTCGCGTCGCCGCTCGCGCGCACGGTCGCGGCGCTGGTGCTGGCGAGCTTCGTCGTGCTGATCCCGGTCGGGATGTTCTCGCGCCGCTTCGACGAAGGCTGGGCCGCGACGCTGGTCGGCTGGGCCGGCTCGCTCGTGATGGGGTTCTTCTCGTCGCTGCTCGTGCTGACCCTCCTGCGCGAACTGGTGCTGCTCGGCGTGCTCGCCTGGCGGTATCTCGGACATGACGGCGCGTGGAGCGGCGCGGCATCCGACACGGCGCTCGCCGTGCTGGCAGGCGCGGTGCTGGTCAGCGCGATCGGTTTCGTCGGTGCGCGCCGCACCGCGGCGGTCAAGCGCGTGTCGATTCCGGTCGACGGGCTGCCGGCCGCGCTCGACGGGATGACGATCGTGCAACTGTCGGATATTCACGTCGGGCCGACGATCAAGCGGCCTTATATCGAGCGGATCGTGCGGGCGGTCAATGCGCTGAATGCGGATCTCGTCGTCGTGACGGGCGACGTGGTCGACGGTTCGGTCAAGCGCCTGCGCGAACACACGGCGCCGCTCGGCCGCATGCAGTCGCGCCACGGCAGCTTTCTCGTGACGGGCAACCACGAGTACTACGCCGGCGCGCACGCGTGGATCGGCGAGTTCCGGCGCATCGGCTTGAAGGTGCTGCTCAACGAGCACGTGGTGATCGAGCACGACGGTGCGCGCGCGGTGCTCGCGGGCGTCACCGATTTCACGGCGGGCGGGTTCGATCCCGCGCATCGCAGCGACCCCGAGCAGGCGCTCGCGGGCGCGCCGCACGACGTTGCCACGAAGATCCTGCTTGCGCACCAGCCGCGCAGCGCGGAAGCGGCGAGCCGGGCCGGTTTCACGATCCAGCTGTCAGGCCATACGCACGGCGGCCAATTCCTGCCGTGGCCGCCGTTCGTGCGCCTGCAGCAGCCCGTGATCGGCGGGCTGAACCGGTTCGGCGCGATGTGGCTCTATACCAGCCGCGGCACCGGTTACTGGGGGCCGCCAAACCGCTTCGGCGTGCCGTCCGAGATCACGCTGATCCGTCTGGCACGCGGCCGGTAGCGCACGTCAGACGATGCGCGCGATATCGTCGAAATCGACGCGCGGGCTACGCGGGAACAGGCCCGCCGGGTCGCCGTAGCCCGGATTCACGAGGAAGTTGGTGGGGATCGAGGTGCCCGCGAAGAATTCGGCATCGACCTTCGCGGCGTCGAAGCCCGACATCGGGCCCGCATCGAGGCCGAGCGCACGCGCGGCGACGATTAGGTATGCGCCCCGCAGCAATGAATTGCGGAATGCGGTGGCTTCGATCAGCGCGTCGTTGCCGGCGAACCAGCTGCGCGCGTCGGCGTGCGGGAACAGGCGCGGCAGGTGCTCGTGGAACGCGAAGTCCATGCCGACGATCACGGCGACGATCACGGCCATCATCTTCGCGAGATTGCCTTCGGACAGCGCGGGCTTCAGGCGCGCCTTCGCTTCGGGCGACTTGACGAACACGAAGCGCGCGGGGCTCGCGTTCGCCGACGTCGGGCCGAATTTCGTCAGGTCGATCAGCCGGTGCAGCAGCGCGTCGTCGACGGATTTGTCCTGCCACGCGTTGTGCGTGCGCGCCGTGAGGAACAGTTGGTCGAGGGCGGAATCGGGGAGCGTCGTGGTGGGTCCGGGAAGCATTCGGCCGGATCGCGCCGGCGGGTATGGCGGAAGAAGGTCGCGCCCCGGATAAGGGCGCGCTGTGGCAGGCCATCGATGATGGCGTGGTGCGCGAAAACGCATCGGCTACGCGACCGGCGATTGGCGTTGCGCGCGCGAGCGTGTCACGCGCCGGAACGACAGCGCATGGCGGCGCGCGTCGCCGTTGGCTACCATGCAGACATGGTTCGATTGCACCGTTCATTTTCTGTCCGATCCCGACATGTCGACGCCCGATCTCTTTGCCGATACGCCCACGCCCGACGTGGACTGGTACCCGGACTGGCTCGCGCCGGCCGATGCCGATCGCGTGCTGGCCGCGCTGCTCGACGAAGTCGTGTGGCGGCAGGACACGATCCGCACGCCGCGCGGCCGCATTCCGCTGCCTCGGCTCACCGCGTGGCAGGGCGAGCCCGATGCCGTCTACGTGTATTCGGGGATCCGCAACGTGCCTGCGCCGTGGACGCCGGCCGTTCGAGACCTGAAGCGTGCGGTCGAGACGACGTGCGGCGCGGGTTTCAATAGCGTATTGCTCAATCGCTATCGCAATGGGCAGGACGGCCTCGGCTGGCATGCGGACAACGAGCCGGAGCTCGGCGACGCGCCGGTGATCGCATCGGTGAGCCTCGGCGCGATGCGCGTGTTCGACTTGCGCCATCGTGCGACCGGCGTCGTGCATGCGTACCGGCTGACGCACGGCAGCCTGCTGGTGATGCGCGGCCGCACGCAGGCCGAATGGCAGCACCGCGTGCCCAAGGCGCCGGCCGTGCAGGGCGAGCGTGTCAACCTGACGTTCCGGCGCGTGATATCGGCGGGGTGAGCTGCGCCCCATGCCGGCAGGCGAGCTTCAGTCGGGTCGTCCGATCATGCCCCGTTTTTCGGTCAATATATGCAATCGCCGCGTCCATGCGGCACGTTGCCGCACGGGAGGCGCACCGTCCGCCGGCCATGTGTCCGGGAGGCTTGTCGCATATGGGTTTCGGGTGGTTTCGATCGACCGCCTGGTTCCAATAGGCAGGTGAAAGCCCTGATGGTGCGTCGCAACATTTATTGACTAGACTAGCGAATGGCTGAAACGCGCCGCGAGCCGGCGCATCTTTTTGACATGCCCGAGCGCCGCCGATGCGACGCGCAGGGCAGGAGCACAACCCGTGACCGTACTGGACTCATCCCTCGAACCCTCGCTGCACGTCTTCGAACAAGACGGTGGATGGCAATGGGCGCTGACGGTGACACGTGCGTCCGGCGTCGGTGTAAAAGTCGTCGCATTCAGCACGGACGGCTTCCGCGGCGAAGCGGAGGCATACGCCGCCGGCCGGCTCGCCCGCGCCGAATATGACGACGCCGTAACGGCCTGACGCCGTCGCGCGCCGATCCCGCTCGCGGATCGGCGCGGCCGTTCGGTTCTCCACGTTTTCCCGCTCGTTTTCTGCCCGTGCATCGACCGCCGCTACGCGATGCGCTATCCCGCACCGGATGCACGCGTATCGGCGGAATGTGCGTCGCGCATTGCCGCAGACCGCCGTCCCCCCGGCGACGTTCCGATGGGCAGCCCCGTCTATCGCTGTTATTCTTCCGATCGCATCAGGCTATATGACAGTCCGGCTGGCCGGTCGGATGCGCCGGGCCGTCGGCCGCCCGCGCCGGATCGTGTTGATCCGGTCCGGTCGAAAATCCATAATCAAGCATTGCGGGGCTTTCGTGAACGCTTCCATTCCGTCCATGTGCGCAGGGTCAATTCAACGATGAGCGGTGCACCGAAACCGCCGGCGAAGCCGGCCAGCGCGCCGCGCGCGACAGCCAGCGACGACGCCAGCCACGACGCGTCGAAGCAGGCCGCGGGTGACGACGAATCGTCCGGGGGCGGGTCGTCGTATCTGGTGCCGGGGCTTGAACGCGGGCTGCGGATCCTCGCGGAATTCTCCGCGCGCGAGCCGGTGCTCGGCGCGCCCGAACTGTCGAAGCGCATCGGCATCCCGCGCACGACGACCTTCCGCCTGCTGCAGACGCTCGAAGCGCTCGGCTTTCTCGAGCGCGTGAACGGCGATCGCTACTTCCGGCTCGGCGTCGGCGTGCTGCGGCTCGGCTTCGAATACCTGAATTCGCTCGAACTGACCGATCTCGGCGCCCCCGTGCTCGAACGGCTGCGCGACGCGACGGGCCTGTCGACGCACCTGCTGATCCGCGACCAGCGCGATGTCGTGTTCGTCGCGAAGGCGCAGAGCAACACGTCGATGTTCGGTTCGGTGAAGGTGCACGTCGGCACGCGACTGCCCGCGCATGCGACCGTGCACGGCCACGTGCTGATGGGCGACCTCACGCGCGATGCGCTGCGCCAGCTCTACCCGGAAAAGCGCCTCGAACAGTTCACCGAGCGCACGCCGGGCACTGTCGACGAGCTGTACGAACGTGTGCGTCATTACGCGCGGCTTGGCTACGCGGTCAGCGAGGCCGCGTTCGAAAGCGGGATCTCGGCCGTGACCGCGCCCGTGCGCGACCATTCGGGCGGGATCGTCGCGGCGATCACGGCGACGGTGCCGCGCTCGGAAATCGGCGAGGCCGGCGAGAAGGAACGTCTCGTCGAAGCGGTGTGCGGTGCCGCGGTCGACCTGTCGCAGCGGCTGAACTATCGGCCGCTCGAAAGCGATCCGACGTTCGCGCATGCGCGCCACCGCGTCGCGATGTTCTGACCGGTCGCGCGGCTTCGCCGATAGCCAATGAAAAAGAGCAGCCCGCGGGCTGCTCTTTTCGTTTCCGGTGCCGGGCGCGGAGCCTGGCATCCGGCACCGTTCAGAACGAGTGGTGAATGCCGGTCAGCACGATCACCTGGTTCGCGGTGCTCGATACGCCGGCCGTGAAGAACGATGCATTCGCACCGCCCGAGCCGTGTTCGTACAGCACGTTCGCGTAGAGCTGCGTGCGCTTGGACAGTGCGTAGATGTCGCCGAGCTCGACCTGCGTCCAGCGGCGGCCGGCCAGCGTCGTCGTTGCCGCGCCGCCCGCGATCGTATTGAACGCGCTGCTCTGGTAGTTCACGCCCGCGTCGTAGCTCTGGAACGTGTCGGAGTAGCCGTTCGACTGCATCTTCACGCGCGTGTAGAGGCCGTGCAGCAGGAAGTCGCCGAACCGGTACGACGCGCCCGCGCCGATGTTCTCGACCTTGTTCGCGATGTAGCCGTTCGCGGTGTTCTGCCCCTGGAACGATGCGATGCCCGTCTGGCTGATCAGGATCGAGCGGTCGTGCTCGTTCGAGTAGACGGCCGACGCCTTGAACGGCCCGTTCGCGTAGTTCAGCGCGACGCCGACCGACTTGCCGGTCGAGAAGTTCGTCGTGTTGCCGAGCGCCATCGTCGCGGCGGCCGAGAAGCCCGCGAAGTCCGGCGAACGGTACTTGACCGAGTTGTTGTACGGCACGTTGCCGGTCGCGGCGAGCCCGTCGATGTTGCCCGGGTGGAACGCATACCAGCTCATCGCGAGGTAGGCCGTGCTGAGCGGATCGAGATAGTCGAACGTCAGCGGCGTCTGGCGGCCGAGCGTCAGCGTGCCGTAGCGATCCGAACTGAGGCCGACGAACGCCGCGCGGTTCCAGATCGTGTTCGCGGTCGCGAGCTGGCCGTTGTTCGTATAGAAGCCGTTTTCGAGCTGGAAGATCGCCGCCAGGCCGCCGCCGAGGTCTTCCTTGCCTTTCAGGCCCCATCGGTCGGGCTGCGTGTTGCCCTGGATCATCGCCCATTTTGCGTGACCGCCGACGTTGTTCACGTACGCGACGCCGGCATCCAGGCTGCCGTACAGCACCACGCTGCTCTGCGCCGATGCGCCCGACATGACGCCCATTCCGATGACTGCTGCTGCTACCGCATGCTTGACCATTTGATCTCCTGATTCTCCGAACCTGATGAAAGGTGCCGCGACGGCGGACGCGGGGACGGCCGGCCATCACGCGTTCTTCACCACCTGGCGGGCATTTTTTGTGTTCCATATAAGGAACAATGTGCCTCTGATGGAATGAAGTATAGGGGCGTCGTGGATGTGATCAAAAATAAATTTATCGGGACGGATGCATCCGACGCCACCGCGCAACACGGGGGCTGGCGTTCCGAAAAAGACGCTTAAATCCCTGCTGTAAAACAAAAATCCCCGTCCGATCAGGGGCACGACGACGCTCGCCGATCCTGCGGTCGGTGTTTTCCCTAGGGCATGCAGCTTTTTGTTTTACTCGCGGAAAGTCACTCCTATAATCACCATCCATAAACTGCCGTTCCGGATATGGAACAAATCCGGGGCAAACCCAGAGTCGATCAGAAGGAAGGGTGTGAGATGTCTGAACAATGGATTTGTGCCGGGCACGCCGGCGCGCTGTCGGAAGACACGCCGATCGAGTTCAAGCGGACCGACGGCGTCGAAATCGGGATCTACCGCGTCGGCGACGAGGTGTATGCGCTGGAGAACGTGTGCCCGCATGCATACGCGCTGCTGACGCAGGGCTTCGTCGACGAGGGCACCGTCGAATGCCCGCTGCATGAAGCCGTGTTCGACATCAAGACGGGCGAATGCCTGAAGGGCCCGGGCGGGCGCGCGCTGAAGCAGTACGCGGTGCGCCTGGCCGGTGAGGAAATCCAGATCAAGGTGGAATGACATGAAAGAAGCGACCGTCAACTTCAATCCCTTCCTGAAGCCGTGGGTGGCGCCGCAGCCGAACAACGTCGCGGGCAAGGGGCAGATCGAAATCCCGGGGCAGGTCGAGAACTGCGTGTGGCAGAACCGCAAGGCCGAGCCGACGCAGTACGAGAACGATCTCGGCGATGCGCTCGAACGCGTGTTCGAGAGCGGCGCGACCGAACTGGACGATGTCGTCGCGGGCCTGAACCGCATCGGCTTTCGCGCACCGGACGGCACGGTCTGGACGCCTGAGCGTTTCCGCGCCGAAATGGCCTCGCTGGCGGAATGAGCGCGCTTGCCGCGTGACCGCCGACCCGACGACAACCGCATCCGGAGCACACTGATGACGTCCCCCGCACAATACGAAGTCCAACACGACCCGATCCGCGACTACCTCGATCGCGGCATCAAGAACTACTGGTATCCCGTCGCTCCGAGCTGGCAGGTGTCGAACGCGCCCGTTGGCCTCACGCGCCTGTCCGAGCAGATCGTGCTGTGGCGCGATCACGAGGGCAAAGTCCACGCGCTGGAAGATCGCTGCCCGCACCGCGGCGCGCGCCTGTCGCTCGGCTGGAACCTCGGCGGCAACATCGCGTGCTGGTATCACGGCATCGAAGTCGACGGCGGCGGTACGGTCAGCCGTGTGCCGGCGGTGTCGAACTGTCCGCTCGAAGGCACGAAGTGCGTGAAGTCGTATCCGGTCGAAGAGAAGGCCGGCGCGATCTTCCTGTGGTTCGGCGACGAAGCGCACGGCGAGCCGGCGCCGCTGAACCTGCCGGAAGAACTGGTAGCCGACGAGTACGGCCACTTCCTGTGCGTGTCGAACTGGAAGTGCAATTACCAGTACGCGATCGACAACGTGATGGACCCGATGCACGGTGCGTATCTGCACGCGACTTCGCATTCGATGGCCGAAGGCGACAAGCAGGCCGACATGCGCGTGCGCAAGACGGAAACGGGCCTGATGTTCGAGAAGATCGGCCAGCGCGACGTGAACTTCGACTGGGTCGAACTCGGCGAAACCGGCTGCCTGTGGATGCGCCTCGCGATTCCGTACAAGCAGAAGTTCGGCCCGGGCGGCAACTTCGGGATCATCGGCTTCGCGACGCCGGTCGACGGCGACAACTGCCAGGTCTATTTCTGGCGTACCCGCAAGGTCAGCGGCTGGCAGCGCGACGTGTGGCGCTTCATGTACCGCAACCGCCTCGAGGGCCTGCACTGGGACGTGCTCGAGCAGGACCGCTACGTCCTCGAAAGCCTCGCGCCGCAAGCACGCGATCACGAATACCTGTACCAGCACGACGTCGGCATCACGCGCGTGCGCCGGATGCTGCGCCAGCGCGCGCAGGAACACCTGGCCGCGCTCGACGCGCACCGCGCGGCGCACGCCGCGGCGGAGCCGGCACATGGCTGAGTTCGCACCGGTCGTGTCGCTGCCGGGGCGCCGCGTGCTCGTGACGGGCGGCGCGCGTGGTCTCGGCGCGGCATTCGTGAAGGCGCTGGTCGAAGCGGGCGCGCAGGTCGCGTTCGGCGACGTGCTCGTCGAAGAGGGCCGTGCGCTGGCCGCGCAGCTCACGGAAGCCGGCCATGCCGCGCATTTCTTCACGCTCGACCTGGCCGATCCGGCGAGCATCGATGCGTTCGTCGCGCTGGGCGCCGCGGCGCTCGGCGGCATCGACGCGCTGATCAACAACGCGGCGATCACCAACTCGGGCGGCAAGCTGTCGACGGAACTCGACGTGTCGACCTGGGATGCCGTGATGAACGTGAACGTGCGCGGCGTGTGGCTCGTCAGCAATGCGGCGCTGCCGCACCTCGCGAAGTCGGGCCGCGGCGCGATCGTGAACCTCGCATCGGATACCGCGCTGTGGGGCGCGCCGAAGCTGCTCGCGTACGTCGCCAGCAAGGGCGCCGTGATCGCGATGACGCATGCGCAGGCGCGCGAGTTCGGTGCGCACGGCGTGACGGTCAACGCGATCGCGCCGGGGCTCACCGAAGTCGAGGCGACGGCCTACGTGCCGGCCGAACGCCACGCGTTCTACATGCAGGGCCGCGCGCTCACGCGTGCGCAGGTGCCGGCGGACGTGACGGGCCCGGTGCTGTTCCTGCTGTCGGACGGCGCGCGCTTCGTAACGGGCCAGCTGCTGCCGGTGAACGGCGGCTTCGTAATGAATTGAATTGTAGTTTTCACTCGGAATGAAGGAGAGGACGATGGCGGACGCAGATTTCGAACGCAAGTCGTGGGACCAGCCGGAAGACGCAAGCTTCGGCGACTGGATGGAAGGACGCGTCGCGCGCTACGCAACGCGGCGCTACGACTGGGACGCACTGAAGTTCCAGGCCGACTACGACCCGAAGTACCGTCGTGCGCAGATGCGCTACGTCGGCACGGGCGGCACGGGCGTCGCGAAGGACGTCAACACGGTGCCGGCCGGCAACTTCACGTTCTCGACGATGGTCATCCCGGCCGGCAACATCGGCCCGAGCCACATCCACATCGACGTCGAGGAAATCTTCTTCGTGCTGCGCGGCAAGATGAAGGTGATCTGCGAGCGCGACGGCGAGACCTGGGAAGCGATCCTCGGCGAGCGTGACCTGATCTCGGTGCCGCCGGGCGTGTATCGCACGGAAATCAACATCGGCGAGGAAGATGCGCTGATGTGCGTGATGCTCGGGTCGCCGAAGCCCATCACGCCGACGTATCCGCCGGATTCGCCGCTCGCGAAGATCAAGCGCTGAGACGGAGCGGAGCCAGCAATGAGTGTCATCGACAAACGTGAACGCGACCGCACCGCGGCGTTCGCCACGCTGCTCGGGCAGTTTCCCGAACAGCGCTGCGAGGCCGGCGCGGCGGGCACGATCGGTTATCGCGAGGCCGGCGCGCAGCATGCGGGCCACGCGTTGCCCGTCGTGCTGCTGCACGGGATCGGCTCGGGCGCCGCATCGTGGGTGCGCCAGCTCGACACGCTCGGCGCGTCGCGGCGCGTGCTTGCGTGGGATGCGCCGGGCTACGGCGTATCGACGCCCGTGCACGGCGCATCGCCGGCGGCTGCCGACTACGCGGCGTCGCTGAACGCGTGGCTCGAGGCACTCGGCATCGAACGCTGCGTGCTGGTCGGGCATTCGCTCGGCGCGATCGTCGCGGGCGGCTTGTCCCGTGCGGTGCCCGCGCGGATCGCCGGCCTGCTGCTGATTTCGCCCGCGGGCGGCTACGGCAGCGCGCCTGCGCAAACGCGCGACACGCGCCGCGACGCGCGCCTCGCGATGCTCGAGGAACTCGGCCCGGCCGGGCTCGCCGAGCAGCGCAGCGGCAACATGCTGTCCGGTTTCGCGAGCGACGAAGCGCGTGCATGGGTGCGCTGGAACATGGCGCGCATCGTGCCCGGCCGGCTATGCACAGGCCACGCATCTGCTCGCGAACGCCGATCTCGCTTCCGATCTCGCCGGCTTTCGCGGCCGCACGGCGGTGGCGGTCGGCGCGAACGACGCGATCACGCCGCCGGCTGCATGCGAGCGCATCGCCGCGGTCGCGCACGTCGGGCTGCAGGTGATTCCGCAGGCCGGTCATGCCGGTTACGTGGAGGCGCCGGCGGTCTATTCGTCGCTGATCGACGGCTTCTGCCGCCAATGCGATCGTCAGCGGGGGCTGGAATGAGCGAACCGTTGCAACAACAGGACGCGGAAAACGCGAAGTCCGAGGCCAACTACGTGGTGCCGGGCCTCGAACGCGGACTGCGGATCCTCGCCGAATTCTCGCCGCGCGAGCCGGTGCTCGGCGCACCGGAGCTGTCGAAGCGCCTCGGCATTCCTCGCACGACGGTGTTCCGGCTGCTGCAGACGCTCGAATCGCTCGGCTTCCTCGAGCGTGCGGACAAGGATCGCAATTACAAGCTCGGGATCGCCGTGCTGCGGCTCGGCTTCGAATACCTGAGCTCGCTGGAGCTGACCGATCTCGGCTTGCCGGTGATCGAGAGCCTGCGCGACGCAACCGGCTTCACGACGCACATCGTGATCCGCGACGGCCGCGACGTGGTGTTCGTCGCGAAGGCGCAGAGCCTGTCGCCGGTGTTCAGCTCGATTCGCGTGAATGTCGGCACGCGGCTGCCCGCGCATGCGACGACCCACGGCCACGTGCTGATGGGCGACCTGTCGCTGACGGAGCTGCGTGCGCTGTATCGGGAAGGCACGCTGAACCGGATGACGAGCGCGACGCCGGAGACGGTCGACGCGCTGTACGAAGTGATCCGCGAGGATGCGCTGCGCGGCTACGGCGTCAGCAATTCGTCGTTCGAGCGCGGGATCTCGGTGGTCACGGCGCCCGTGCGCAACGACACGCAGAAGATCGTCGCGTGCATCACGGTGACGGTGCCGCGCCCGGAGATCGACGCATCGCTGATCGCCGACGGGCTGATCGACAAGGTGCAGCGCGCGGCGGCGGAATTGTCACGGCGTCTCAATTACCGCTCGGATGACGAGCACACGTTTCTGAAGGCTTTAGGACTGCGATGATTCAGATCGATCTGACCGGGCAGGTGGCGGTGGTGACGGGCGGTTCGTCCGGCATCGGCCTCGCGACTGCCGAACGGTTCCTGCAGGCTGGCGCATCGGTCGCGATTTGCGGCCGCGACGGCGAACGCCTCGCACGCGCCGAGGCGATGCTCGGCGAAAGATATCCGGGTGCGCAACTGTTCGCCGTGCGCTGCAACGTGCTCGACGAAGCCGACGTGGCCGCGTTCGCGCAGGCCGTGTCCGACCGCTTCGGTCGCGCCGACATGCTGGTCAACAACGCGGGCCAGGGCCGCGTGTCGACCTTCGCCGACACGACCGACGACGCGTGGCGCGAAGAGCTCGAGCTCAAGTACTTCAGCATCATCCGACCGACGCGTGCGTTCCTGCCGCTGCTGCGCGACGCGGCCGCACCGTCGATCACCTGCGTGAACTCGCTGCTCGCGCTGCAGCCCGAACCGCACATGGTCGCGACGTCGTCGGCGCGTGCGGGTGTGCTGAGCCTGGTGAAGTCGCTCGCGACGGAACTGGCGCCGCAGCGCATCCGCGTGAACTCGATCCTGATCGGCATCGTCGAGTCGGGTCAGTGGCGCCGCCGCTACGAAGCGCAGGCGCAGGCCGGCGAAAGCTGGGAAGACTGGACGGGCGCGCTCGCCCGCAAGAAGAACATTCCGCTGAACCGCTTCGGCAAGCCCGACGAGGCTGCCTGGGCCCTTTTTTATCTTGCAACGCATCTGTCGTCCTATACGACGGGCAGCCATATCGACGTTTCTGGAGGTTTTGCACGCCATGTCTAAAAAAACCACGGTTGGCGAGCTGATTGCCGCCTTTCTCGAGCAGTGCGACGTCAAAACCGCATTCGGTGTCATCTCGATCCACAACATGCCGATCCTCGACGCGATCAACTCGCGCGGCAACATCCGTTATGTCGGCGCGCGCGGTGAAGCGGGCGCGGTGAACATGGCCGACGGCCTGGCCCGCGTGTCGGGCGGCCTGGGCGTCGCGTTCACGAGCACGGGCACGGCGGCGGGCAACGCAGCCGGCGCGATGGTCGAAGCGCTGACGGCCGGCACTGCGCTGCTGCACATCACGGGGCAGATCGAAACGCCGTATCTCGACCAGGACCTGGCATACATCCACGAAGCGCCCGACCAGCTGACGATGCTCGACGCGATCTCGAAGGCCGCGTTCCGCGTGCGCACGGTCGAAACCGTGCTGCCGACGATCCGCGAAGCGGTGCGCATCGCGCAGACCGCGCCGACGGGCCCCGTGTCGGTCGAGATTCCGATCGACATCCAGGCTGCCGAAATCGAATGGCCGGAAGACCTCGCGCCGGCGCACGTCGCGGTGCGCGAGCACGACGACGCACGCGTCGCGAAGCTCGCCGACGCACTGGCGGCCAAGCGCCGTCCGCTGCTGTGGCTCGGCGGCGGCGCGCGTCATGCGCGTGCGGAAGTCGAACGCCTGGTGAAGCTCGGCTTCGGTGTCGTGACGAGCGTGCAGGGCCGCGGCGTGCTGCCGGAAGATCACCCGGCGACGCTCGGCGCGTTCAACGTGCATGCGTCGGTCGAAGCGTTCTACAAGACCTGCGACGCCCTCGTCGTGGTCGGCTCGCGCCTGCGCGGCAACGAGACGCTGAAGTACAAGCTCGCGCTGCCGCAGCCGCTGTTCCGCATCGACGCCGATGCGCTCGCCGACAACCGCGGCTATCGCAACGAGCTGTTCGTGCACGGCGATTCGAAGCGCGTGCTGGCCGAGCTGGCCGACCGCCTCGAAGGCCGCCTGTCCGTCGATCCGGAATTCGCCGCCGATCTCGCCGCTGCGCGCGAGCAGGCCGTCGCGGACGTGTCGAAGGGCCTGGGGCCGTACAAGACGCTCGTCGACACGCTGCAGGCTGCAGTGGGCCGCGACTACAACTGGGTGCGCGACGTGACGATCTCGAACAGCACGTGGGGCAACCGCCTGCTGAAGATCTTCGAACCGCGCGCCGGCGTGCATGCGCTGGGCGGCGGCATCGGCCAGGGCATCCAGATGGGCATCGGCGCGGCGCTGGCCGGTTCGGCGGCGAAGACGGTGTGCCTCGTCGGCGATGGCGGCCTGATGGTCAACGTCGGCGAACTGGTGACGGCCGTGCAGGAAAACGCGAACGTGATGATCGTGCTGATGAACGATCAGTGCTATGGCGTGATCCGCAACATCCAGGACGCGCAGTATGGCGGCCGCCGCTGCTTCGTGCAGCTGCACCAGCCCGATTTCGCGCAGTTCTGCGCGAGCTTCGGCCTCACGCACTACCGGATCACGTCGCTCGACCAGGCGGAAGCGATCGTGCGCGAAGGGATCGCGAAGGAAGGGCCGGTGATGGTCGAAGTCGACATGCTGTCGGTCGGCTCGTTCGCATCGAACTTCGCGGGCCCGCCGGTCAAGAAGGAAGAAACGCCGTCGGAGCGGCAATATGCTTAACGGACGCCACCCGGGCCACGGACACGGGCATGCGCCCGTCGAAGTCGCGATGATCGGCTTCGGTGCGATCGGCGCCGCGGTGTATCACGCGGTCGAGCACGATGCGTCGCTGCGGGTTGCGCACGTGATCGTGCCCGAGCACCAGCGAGCCGCGGTGCAGGACGCGCTCGGCGGCGCGGTGGAGGTCGTGTCGTCGGTCGACGCGCTGGCCCGCCGCCCCGAGTTCGCGCTCGAATGCGCGGGCCACAGCGCGCTCGTCGATCACGTCGTGCCGCTGCTGAAGGCCGGCACCGACTGCGCGGTCGCTTCGATCGGCGCGTTGTCCGATCTCGCGCTGCTCGACGTGCTGTCGCAGGCCGCCGACGAAGGCGACGCGACGCTCACGCTGCTGTCTGGCGCGATCGGCGGGATCGATGCGCTGGCGTCGGCGAAGCAGGGCGGCCTCGACGAGGTGCTGTACGTTGGCCGCAAGCCGCCGCTCGGCTGGCTCGGCACGCCGGCCGAGGCGCTGTGCGACCTGCGCGCGATGACCGAAGAGAAGGTGATCTTCGAAGGCACCGCGCGCGATGCCGCGCGGCTGTATCCGAAGAATGCGAATGTAGCGGCGACCGTCGCGCTCGCGGGCCTCGGCCTCGATGCGACGCGCGTGCGCCTGATCGCCGATCCGGCGGTCGCGCGCAACGTGCACCGCATCACCGCACGCGGCGCGTTCGGCGAGATGTCGCTCGAAATGAGCGGCAAGCCGTTGCCCGACAACCCGAAGACATCCGCGTTGACCGCGTACAGCGCGATCCGCGCGCTGCGCAATCGCGCGGCCCGCTGCGTGATCTGAGCGGGACGGCAGGCCAACCCGGCATTCGGGCCATTGAACGCCCGCCTGCGCCACGGCGCGGGCGGCTGCGCAGAGACAGATTTGTGGGACTTGTGACATGACTCCTTTCGATACGAGCCTCGTACCCAACGGCGACATCCTGATCGGCGGCGAGTGGCGGCGCGGCCGTGGCGCGCCTTACGCGAGCATCTATCCGGCCGACCAGTCGCTGAACATGGAAGTGTCGACGGCGAACGCGGAAGACGCGGCCGACGCCGTCGTGGCCGCCGACGCCGCGTGGCGTCGCGCCGACTGGGCCGGCCTCAAGCCGCACCAGCGTGCGCTGGTGCTGTACCGGATCGCCGACCTGATCATGCAGCGTCACGAGGCGCTCGCGAACCTGCAGCGCCGCGACAATGGCAAGCCGATCGGCGAGACGCGCGTGCTGGTGGCGAGCGCGGCGAATACGTTTCGTTATTTCGCGGCGTGCCTGGAAACACTCGACGAAGAACTGACGCCGTCGCGCGGCGATTACCTGACGATGAGCGTGCACGAGCCGATCGGCGTGATCGCGGCGATCACGCCGTGGAACTCGCCGATCGCCTCCGACGCGCAGAAGCTCGCGCCGGCGCTCGCCGGCGGCAACGCGGTGGTGCTCAAGCCGGCCGAAGTCACGCCACTCGTGTCGCTCGCGCTGGCCCGCATCTGCGAGGAAGCCGGCGTGCCGAAGGGCGTGCTGAGCGTGCTGCCCGGCAAGGGCTCGGTGATCGGCGACGTGCTGGTGCGCCATCCGCTCGTGAAGAAGGTGTCGTTCACCGGCGGCACCGAAGTGGGCCGCGGCATCGCGCGCATCGCGGCGGAAAAGCTGATGCCCGTGTCGCTGGAGCTCGGCGGCAAGTCGCCGACGATCGTGTTCGACGACGCGGATCTCGATCATGCGGTGAACGGCGTGTTGTACGGGATCTTCAGCTCGTCGGGCGAGGCGTGCATCGCCGGCTCGCGCCTGTTCGTGCACCGCGCGGTGTACGACGCATTCATGCAGCGGCTGGTGGCCGGCGCGCGCAAGCTGCGCGTGGGCGACCCGACGCGTCCCGACACGCAGATGGGTCCGCTGATCACCGCGAAGCATCGCGAATCGGTGGAGCGCTACGTCGCGCTCGGGCTGGAAGAAGGCGGCCGCCTGCTGTGCGGCGGCGAGCGGCCGTCCGGCGACGGGCGCGAGAACGGCTTCTTCTATCAGCCGACGATTCTCGAAGGCTTGCCGAATAGCGCACGCATCTGCCAGGAAGAAATCTTCGGGCCGGTGCTGGTCGCGATGCCGTTCGACGACGACGCATCGCTGATCGCGCAGGCGAACGACAGCGTGTTCGGTCTTGCCGCCGGCATCTGGACGCGCGACTACAAGCGCGCATGGCGCACCGCGCGCGCGCTGGAGACGGGCACCGTCTGGATCAACACGTACAAGCTGTTCTCGATCTCCACGCCGTTCTCGGGCTGGAAGGAGAGCGGGATGGGCCGCGAGAAAGGGCGTCTCGGCATCCGCGAGTACATGCAACAGAAGAGCCTCTACTGGGGCTTGAACGACGCGCCGCTGCCGTGGGCAAACTGAGCGAAGGGGAATGACGCAATGAGCATCTTGGGTATCGAGCAGATCACGTACGGGGTCGACGACCTCGCGACGTGCAGGCGCTTTTTCGCCGACTGGGGCTTGAAGGAAATCGCGCACGACGACACGCGCGCCCGTTTCGAGACGATGAACGGCTGCACCGTGCTGGTCGTGAAAGGCGATGATCCGTCGTTGCCGCCTGCATTCGAAGCGGGTCCGACGCTGCGTGAAGTCACGTGGGGCGTCGCGACGCAGCAGGACGTCGACGCGCTGCGCACGAAGCTGGCCGGCCAGCCAGGCTATTACGCGCAGGACGATGCGGTCGGCTGCATCGATCCGAACGGCATGGCGATCCGCGTCGAAGTGACGCGCAAGCGCGCACTCGACATCACCGGCTCGCCGTCGAACGTGTGGGGCCAGACGGCGCGGGTCGACCAGCCAAGCCCGATCTATGCGCGCGCCGAGCCGGTCGAGGTCGGGCACGTGGTGTTCTTCACGAACTGCCTCGACGCGCAGGAGACGTTCTATCACGAGCTGCTCGGCTTCGAGACGTCGGATCGTTACCCGGGCCGTGGCGCGTTCATGCGCTGCGCGCCGCACGGCGGCCATCACGACCTGTTCCTGCTCGCGCTGCCCAACGGCAAGCGCGGCCTGAACCATGTCGCGTTCACCGTGCGCGACATCCACGAAGTGTTCGGCGGCGGCATGCACATCGACCGCTGCGGCTGGGAAACGCAGCTCGGCCCGGGTCGTCACCCGGTGTCGTCCGCGTACTTCTGGTACTTCCAGAATCCGGCCGGCGCGCTGATCGAGTACTACGCGGACGAAGACGTGCTGACGCCCGAATGGCAGCCGCGCGAATTCGAACCGGGCCCGACCGTGTTCGCCGAATGGGCCGTCGACGGCGGTCTCGACGGCAACACGCGCCGGCAGAAGAACGCGAAGGCGCCGGAAGGCAAGTTCATGACGGAGCGCAAATCATGACCGAAGCGAACACGCAGGCGCCGGCCGCGCCCGGCACCGTCGTCGTGATCGGCGGCGGCCAGGCGGCCGGCTGGGTGCTGAAGACGCTGCGCGCGGAAGGGTTCGCGGGCCGTCTCGTGATGATCGCCGACGAGCCGCACCTGCCGTACGAGCGTCCGCCGCTGTCGAAGGCCGTACTGGCCGGCGACGCCGACATCGAAACGGTGCGCGTGGTGCGTCCGGACGAATTCGACGCACTGAACGTCGACGCATGGCAGCCGGAGCGTGCGGCGTCGATCGACCGCGCGCGCCGCGTGGTGAAGACCGAAAGCGGCCGCGAGATCGAATATGACCGGCTCGTGATCGCGACCGGCGGCACCTCGCGTCGTTTGCCCGATGCGATCGTCAACACGCCGAACCTGCATTACCTGCGCACGCTTGACGAAGCGGCCGCACTCGGCGAGAAGCTGCGTGCGAGCCGGCGCGTGCTGGTGATCGGCGGCGGCTGGATCGGTCTCGAAGTCGCGGCCACCGCGCGCAAGCTCGGCGTCGACGCGGTCGTCGTCGAAGGCGCGCCGCGTCTGTGCGGGCGTTCGGTGCCGCAGATCGTGTCGGACTTCCTGCTCGACCTGCATCGCGCGAACGGCGTCGACGTGCGGGTCGGCGCGGCGCTCGCGTCGCTCGACGCGCAGCCGGGCGACGCGTCGAAGGTCCGCGCCACGCTCGCCGACGGCACGACGATCGACGCCGATTTCGCGGTGGCCGGCATCGGCCTCGCGCTGAACGCGACGCTCGCGAGCGATGCGGGCCTGGCGATCGACGACGGCATCGTCGTCGACGAATTCGGTGCGACCAGCGATCCGGCGATCTTCGCGTGCGGCGACGTGGCGAACCATCACAACGGCTGGCTGAAGCGGCGCGTGCGGCTTGAATCGTGGGCGAACGCGCAGAACCAGGCGATCGCGGCGGCGAAGGCCGTGCTTGGCGTGCGTGCGCCGTATGCGGAGATTCCGTGGTTCTGGTCCGATCAGTACGACGTGAATCTACAGATCCTCGGCGATCTGCCGGCCGACGCACAGGTCGTCGTGCGCGGCGATCTCGGCGCGCGACGCGCGACGCTGTTTTTCGTTGGTGAAGGGCACGTGAGAGGTGTCATCGCCGTCAACAACGCACGCGAGCTCAAGCTCGCGCGCAAGTGGATGAACCAGGGCCGGGCAGTGGATACGGAAGCCCTGGCAGACACGACCCAAGCGCTTGCCTGACCGGCCAACCCGGTAAAAAGATCCAGGAGACACCCCGCATGAGCACTTTCGACAACGTCGTGGCCGGCAGGGCCACGATGGAAGCCGCCGCCTCCACGCCCGGCGCGATCATCGCGCGGCTCGAGCGGCTTCCGGCCAACTCGATGCAGATCCGCGCGCGCGTGCTGATCGGCACCGCGACGTTCTTCGACGGCTTCGACGTGATCACGATCGCGGCGACGCTGCCGCTGCTGATTCACAAATGGGGGCTGTCGCCGACGCAGATCGGCATGTTGATCGCGTCCGGCGCGATCGGCCAGCTGATCGGCGCATTCCTGTTTCCCGCGCTGGCGGAGAAGCACGGCCGCGTGAAGGCGATTGCATGGAGCTCGGCCGTGATCGGCGTCACCAGCATCGCGTGCGGCTTCGCGCCGACGTTCGAGATATTCGTGCTGCTGCGGATCCTGCAGGGGCTCGGTCTCGGCGGCGAGTTGCCGGTGGCGGCAACGTACATCAACGAAATCACGCGCGCGCACGGCCGTGGCCGTTTCGTGCTGCTGTACGAAATCGTGTTCCCGATCGGCCTGCTGGTATCGATGGCGCTCGGCGCATGGCTCGTGCCGAGGTTCGGCTGGGAGATCATGTACTTCGTCGGCGGGTTGCCGCTGATCCTCGCGCTGCTGCTCACGCATCTCGTGCCGGAATCGCCGCGCTGGCTCGCGTCGCGCGGGCGGCTCGCGGAAGCCGGGCGTGCGGTGGGCGTGTTCGAATCGGCGGTGCGCGGCGAACTGCCGCCCGTCACGCAGGCGGCCGCGTTCGACGAGATGGTGCGCCAGCACCCGAAGCGCCGCATGAGCGACCTGTTCAGCGCCGCGTATCGCAAGCGCACGCTCGCGGTGGCGACGCTGTGGGCGACCTGCGGGTTCATCCAGTACGGGCTGTCCACGTGGCTGCCGACGATCTACAAGAACTTCTATCACGCGCCGCTGCAACTCGCGCTGAACCTCGCGGTGATCGGCTCGGTGATGGGCGTGTTCGGTTCGCTCGCGTCCGCGCTGCTGGTCGACAAGCTCGGCCGCAAGCCGGTGATCGTGTGGTCGTTCGTGTTGTGTGCGTTGTCGCTGGCGTTGGCGGGCATCTATCACGCCTCGTCGGTGTACGTCGTCGCGATCTTCTGCTCGCTGTCGCTCGGGCTGATGGCGTCGGGCTTCATCACCGCGTACGTCTATACGCCGGAACAATATCCGACGAGCATCCGCGCGTCGGGCTGCGGGCTCGGCAGCGCGTGGCTGAAGGTTGCGTCGTTCGCGGCGCCGATGATCGTGCCGCACGCGATCGTCGGCGGCAATCTCGCGCCGGCGTTCTACCTGATCGGCATCGTCCCGCTGATCGCGGCGGTGACCGTGCACTTCGTCGGGATCGAGACGAAGGGCAAGGTGCTCGAAGCGCTGGAAGCGTAAGCGCGGCTGGCAGCAACGGTCGACAGGGAAGGCCCGGACGATGTCCGGGCCTTTTTGCATTGGCGCGGATCGAACGCGCCGGGCAGCGTGCACGTGCGGCTTGCATGTTCTAATTCGCGGTCCCGTTTTTTTCGCCGGCCGTCGCCATGCCCTTGTTCCAGCCCGTCACGCTGCATACTTCCCGCCTCGTCCTGCGCCCGCTTCGCGAAACGGATGCGCATGCATTCTTCGACATCTGGTCGGATATGGAAGCCATGCGCTATTTCTCGTTTGCACCGCTCACCGATCCGGCACAGGCTGCCGAGCGCGTCGCGCGCAATCTGACTACGACCGCCAGCGGCCAGGATCTGGTTTGCGTACTCGAAGCGCGCGACACCGGCGATGTGCTTGGCGAATGCGTGCTGTTTCATGCGCATGAGCAATGCCGGCGTGCCGAGATCGGCTTCAGCCTGCGTCGTCGGTACTGGCGCGGCGGATATATGCGCGAGGCGGCAGCGGCCGTGCTCGAGCACGCGTTCGGCACGCTGCGCCTGAATCGCATCGAAGCCGACATCGATCCGCGCAACGTCGCATCGGCCGGGCTGCTCGAAAAGCTCGGATTCGTCAGGGAAGGCGTGCTGCGCGAACGCTGGATCGTCGGCGACGAGGTGTCGGACAGCGCGCTGTACGGGTTGCTCGCGAGCGATCCGCGCGGATAACGTGGCCGGGCACGCGGTATTGATCCGGCGATCGCGGACTTCGCGAATCTGCGGCCGCCGGGTTCGATTCGACACTCGGCCGGGGTGCTGCCACACGTTCATGCTTGCGTGAGCCAGCCCTCGACCATGTCCCTTCCACGCAGCATCGTGACCCATCGGTCCGGCAGCGCCTGCTCGCCATGCAGTGCGCCGGCGAGGCTGCCCGCGATCGCCGCGGTCGTGTCGGTGTCGTTGCCGAGCGCGATCGCTCGCTTCACGCAGTCTTCGTAGCTGTCCGTCGACAACAGGCAATGGATAGCCGACCAGAAGCTGTCGACCACGTAGCCCGAGCCTTGCGGTGCATCGAAGCGGCCGTCGAGCACGACCTTCAGTTCGAACGCGTCGACCGTGCCTTCGTAGCGCGTCAGGAGTTCGTCTTCCGCCGTGCGTACCGCATCGGGCGCGGGCTGGCCGTCGACGATTCCGAGTGCCGTCAACGCATACAGCGCGCAGCACAGCTGCGAGCGCGGATGCGCGTGCGTGACGACGCTCTGCTTGCGCGCAAGCCGGATCGCTTCGTCGCGTGACGCGGCGACCATGACGACCGGAAAGCAGCGCATCAGCGATCCGTTGCCGTTGTCGCGCTCATCGGCGGGGCCGGCCGCGGCCGAGGTGGTGCCGGCTGCCAGTGCGTGAAGCGCACGCTGCGTCTGCAGGCCGACGTCGAACACGCGGCCGTCCGGCGTGAACGCGCCGCGATGAAGCCAGTCCTGCAGGTTGCCGGCGAAGGTGTCGAGATTCAGGCCGCGGTCGTGCGACAGCGCATCGAGCAATGCGAGCGCCTGCGCGCCGTCGTCGCTCCAGGTGCCGGGCGGCACGCCGGCGTGCGTGCGCGCAAAGCCCGGTGGCGGCGTCATGTCGATCGCGGCGGGGGAGGGGAGTGCCGACGCGGCGTGGAATTCATACGGGACGCCCAGCGCGTCGCCGATCAGCAGGCCAAGCAGGCCGCCGCGCAGGCGGGATGGTCGGTTCGGAATGGGAGTCATCGGATCGTGTTCGGGTGGCCGGCGCGTGCCGCGCAAGATCGTGCAGACTAGACGAATCGCGTCCGCATGCCTAGGGTCAGCCCCATGCATGAATTTTCCAGAGCCGGGGGCGTGCCCTGGTCAACGCGGCGTGTGCGGTGCGAACGAATGTCGCATCGGTGCCGTTGCGCGGTGGACTGGCGTCGAACGGTAGCGTGCATGACGATACCGGGAAGACGACGAACGATGGCCATGAAATTTCCGCTGCATCCGGTACATCCGGAACGGATCCGCTCCGATTAACCATGACGGTGATGGAACTGCTTGGCAGCGCGAACACCGGGCGCTTCGTCGCGCAGCAGCCGAGCGCCGTGCATGTGACGCCGGTGGCGGGCAAGGCGATCCTCGTGTCGGGCCACGAGCTCGGCGATCTGCACGCATTGCCCGAACAGACGGCCGGCACCGGCCAACACGCGCAACTGGGACGGGTGCCTCGAATTCCTGATCCGGCTGCGGCCGGACGGCCGGTTCTCGACCTATCTGCGCGAGCACGCGCGGCCGGGCGATCCGCTGATCGTGCGCGTGCCGATGGGCGGGGGCGGATTGGGCCGGTTTTCGCGGCACACTGGTCGAGGCGTTGCGCGCGGCGCTCGCGCAGGGTTCGGTGCTGCCGGATATCTACGTGCGCAGGCCGCCGCCGCTGGCGGAGAGGGCGATGGAAGTCGCGGTCGGGGCCGGCGTGCCGGATGCGCAGTTCGCGAGCGAGCGGTTCACGGTGTGACGCGGAGGGATTCCTTCTGACCAGTGTCTTGCCGGATCGCATGGCCAAACGTACTCTTGGTTGAAACCCGGAACCGCGAGCACGTTACCGACCATGCAAGCCCATCCTCTGCGTCTTTCCACCGGCGACGATCTGCGCGCGTCGATCGAGCATGCGTTGCGCGGGCTCGACGCGCACGCGGCCTTCGTCATCCAGGGCATCGGCAGCCTGAACGTCGCGCAGTTGCGTTTTGCCGGCGTGGACGCGCCAACCGAACTGCGCGGCGACCTCGAGATCCTGACGCTCGCCGGTTCGGTATCGCCGGACGGTGCACACCTGCATATGTCGGTGTCGGATGCGCAAGGTCGCGTATCGGGCGGGCACGTCTCGAGCGGGTGCGTGGTCCGCACGACTGCCGAGATACTGCTCGTGCTGTTGCCCGCACATCGTTTCTCCCGCGAGCCCGATGCGGGCACCGGATTCAACGAGCTGGTGATTCGTCCGGAGGCGGGGTGAGCGGGCGAGAACTGTTACGGAAAGCAGACTTGTTCAGCACGTGTGGAAGCAGAGGGTGCAGGAGAGGGGGCGTGCGCAGCGCGCACGCGAACGACGTCGGCCCAAGTGCCGGGCCGCGACGGACGTTGCCGGGAGACACACACCCGGCGCTATAACGAGCGCATGCCCGACGTACTGCGGTGGCCGCTCACGTGCCGGCATTCGGGCCGATTCGACGGCGCGCTGCCGCTACCCGCATGTCAATGGTTGCGGCGGTGCACAACGGGAAAACGACGACGCGCGCTGACTGCGACCGGCTTCGATTAACCCGTTCGATGCGAGCGCAACCGACTCGGTTGTTGCTCTGCGTCAGCGGGACGCCATCGCGACATCCGGCGCACCGCGTCCGGTCACCAGGCAACCGGACATGAAGGCTTCGCTCTGGCTGCCGGCCGCCGCGTTGCCGAAGCCTCGGCTGAGCGCGTCGTACTTGATCTGTTCGGCAGCCTGCGTGCACGCCAGCGGGCTCGCGTCGCGGCCTTGCGCGTGCAGCATTGCACGGTCGCCGATCAGATAAACCAGCAGCGCGAAAAAAACGACGTGTACGGTTCGTCTCATGGTTCGTCTCCTAGTCGCTCAAGCGTAACGCGGACCGGTTCGAAGAAACACTTGGGGGTTCCCCCCGGTAAACGTCTGCTGAAACGCTGACCGTCAGCGGGGATCGTGTCCCATTTTGTTGCGTTCCAGCCGGGAAAAACAGGGGGGAGGCGGCGTAGCAGGCGCGCGATTGACGCGAATTTGACGAATATCAGAGTACGGACGGGGCGCGACGGTCGAGCTGCCGTTCAAAGCGATAGCATGAATACATGTTTTGACGGAGCGCGATGGGCGGCGAGCGATGAGCACATCGGTTCCTGGCGAAGCCGCTACGTATTGAACATCGCTATCGAAATAGTGAGGAATCCAAATGCTTGACGTGTCTTCCGTGTTGATCAGTCTGGCGCCGATGTGGGCAATTCTGCTGGTGGCGTCGTCCGCAGCGACCTATCTGGTGTTCTGGCGCAAGGTCATCAAGTAAGCGCCGCGCGACAGGAATCGCCCTGCTGTTGCGCGCTTCGATCCCGTGTCCGTTCGGGCCGGCACATCGGCGCTTCGGCAGCGTTTCAGTCGCGATGCCGCGCAGTGCGCGCCGCGACGAAACCCGCGACGCGAAGCGGGCGCACCGCTTATTGCACCGCGGTCACCGGCACATTCGAGATCCGCACGAGCCGCGCCATCATGCTGCGCCCGAACATCGACAGCAGCGAGTGAAGGGGATCGTGCCGCGGTGCGACGACGACGATTTCGTCGCATCCGGTTTCGGCCGCAACGGTCGCGATCGTATCGGCCACCGGCCCGACCTTCTTCACGACGCTGTAGCGCACGCCGGCTTCCCGCAGAATCTGCTCGGCCATCGCCAGATCGTCGCACGCGAATTTCTCCTCGATCGAGCGCAGCCGCGACAGCGGGTGAAAGGCCTCGAGCCGCGTCGCCTCGAGCGGCGCCTGTACGTTGATCAGCACGATCTCCGACGCGCAGCGTTCGCGGTACAGGAACGTCGCATGGCGGACCGCCTGAAGCGAGCGGGGTGAGTGACCGACCGGAACCAGCAGCTTGAGCATGGAGAATGCCCCGAAATCGAGATGTTTCCAGCGTAGCGGGGCGCAGGATCGCGCAATCTAAAGAGATCGGGCGGCCGCGTAAAAATGTCGTTAACGTCCCGCTGCGTCGGGCGGCGCCTATTAGAAATATAAGAAATTTAAGTTTATGCGCATAAACATTTTTATCGGCAGGCCCGGCGCGAACGGCCGCGCGATGGGGTAATCCGATCCAGCGGAGCGCCACATCGATTTAGTCGGATCCTCAATGAATCGCGACGGAAAATATCGAAGGTCGCCCGTCCGGCGTCGCGTAGAGTAGAGCATCATCGGCCGCGGCGCGGCCCGTTCCGGCCGCCGGGGCGGACTGCTGCCGTCACGCGGCCCGCCTACCATTCCGGTTTCAGGAGACCCCGCATGCCGCACGGCGCCCCGCAGCTTCTCGCCCCCGCATCCATCACCGTCGACCCGATCGTGCGCCTGTCGGCCGGCGAGCTCGCATCGGCGATCCGCAGCAAGACGGTGTCCTGCGTCGAGACGATGCGCGCGTATCTCGATCACGTCGAGCGCGTGAACGGCGCGGTGAATGCGCTGGTTTCGCTGCGCGATCGCGACACATTGCTCGCCGAAGCCGCCGAAAAGGATGCCGCGCTCGCACGCGGCGAGTATCAGGGCTGGCTGCACGGGATGCCGCAGGCGCCGAAGGATCTCGCGATGACGAAGGGGCTGCGCACGACCTACGGCTCGCCGATCTTTCGCGATAACGTGCCGCAGGCGGATTCGGTCGGCGTCGGACGGATGCGTGCGGCCGGCGCCATCTTCATCGGCAAGACCAATACGCCGGAGTTCGGTCTCGGCTCGCATACGTTCAACGAAATCCACGGCGCGACGCGCAATCCGTACGACCTGACGAAGAGTGCCGGCGGCAGCAGCGGCGGCACGGCGGCGGCGTTGGCAGCGCGGATGTTGCCGGTCGCGGATGGCAGTGACTTTGGCGGCTCGCTGCGCAATCCGGCCGCGTTCTGCAACATCTACGGTTTCCGCCCGTCGCAGGGTCGCGTGCCGCGCTGGCCGGGCGTCGACGTGTACATGCAGCAGCTCGGCATCGAAGGGCCGATGGGCCGCACGGTCGGCGACGTCGCGCAACTGCTGTCGATCCAGGCCGGCTACGATCCGAACGATCCGCTGTCGCTCGCGGAGGATCCGGCCGTGTTCGCGAAGCCGCTCGACAAGGATCTGCGCGGCGAACGCATCGCATGGGTCGGAGACTGGAACGGCTATCTGGCAACCGAACCCGGTGTGCTCGCACAGTGCGAAAAGGGCTTGGCGACGCTGCGCGAGATCGGCTGCGACGTCGATGCCGCGCTGCCGGCGTTTGCGCCCGACCGGATCTGGCGCCTGTGGCTCGCGCATCGTCACCTGCTGTCGGGCGGCGGACTGCTCGCGCACTATCGCGACCCGGCGCGGCGCGCGCTGTTGAAGCCTGAGGCGATCTACGAGGTCGAAGGGTTGCTCGCGATGCAGGGTGCGGCGGTGTTCGATGCGAGCATCGAGCGCACCGCGTGGCACCAGGCCGTGTTGAGTTTCTTCGATCGCTACGACTTCATCGCCGCGCCGACGGCGCAGGTGTTCCCGTTCGACGTCGAGCAGCGCTGGCCGACGGAGATCGCGGGCCGTGCCATGGATACGTACCATCGCTGGATGGAAACGGTTGTGCCGTGGACGCTGGCCGGCTGCCCGGTGATCAGCGTGCCGGTCGGTTTCAACGACGCGGGGCTGCCGATGGGGATGCAGCTGATCGGCCGGCCGCGCGCGGATCTCGCGGTGCTGCAACTCGCGCGTGGCTACGAACGGGCGGCCGACTGGGTCGGCCAGCGCGTGCCTGACTGGATGGCTGCCTGACGCGCGCCGCGCCGGGGTGGTCGACAAAGAGCGGCGGGCGCGCATGCCGATGCACGCTCGCCGCCGTGCACATTAGAACGCAATGTTGGTCCGCAGGCCGAGCACGAACGTATTGCGCAGCGACGCACGCGGATCCGACGGATTCTGGCCGGCGCCCGCATTGAACGTGTACTGCGCGTCGGCCTGGATCTGCCACCACGGCGCGACCTGATAGTTGTAGGTGGCTTCCAGTGCGGTCTCGCTGCCGCGCACGCCATACGGCGCGCCGTCGAATGCGAGCGCATCCCGGTCGAGCGCGCGCGCGTGACGGCCGACCTTGATGTAGGTGAGCGCGAGGCCCGCCGAGTCGTTGTCGCGGCCGGCGAACGGCGCCTTCAGCACGACGCCGACGTTGGCCGCCGCGCTGACGAGATTGCGGTCGCCCGGCGCGCCCATCACGCGCGCGAACACGCCGAGGCTGCGCGGGCTGTCGGGGCCGGCGCGCCACACCATCTGATCGGCCACCGCATATACGCTGTAGTCGCCGCGATGCGGCCGGCCGATCGCGCTCGAATCGGCGCTCGCGAGCGAGCGGCCCGTCGTGTCGTCGCGCTGGTCCGCGAAGCTGCCGCTGTGATACCAGACGCCGAGCTTGTAGGTGCCGGGCAGCCCGGCCGGCGTTTTCGTGCCGCCAGCGGCGCCTGCCTGGTTGATCGCGTATTGCAGCTCGCCGATGAAGAACGCGCCGTCGTGCAGGTTGAAGTTCGTGCCGCTGCGATTGTTCGGGTTGTTGCCGACCGGGTCGCCGTCGAACACGCCGGCGAGCGCCGTCAGCGACGGCGTGAGCTTCGCGCGCACCCGCACGCCGAGCGCGGACAGCGGATACGCGGGGCCGCCGCTCGGCAGGTCGTACGACGGCAGCGCGGGCCAGCCGAACATCGTGTTGAGGAAGAGCGACGAGTACTCGCTGGTCAGGAATTCCTGGTCGACGGCCTGCTGGCCGACCCGCACGTCGACGCGGTCGTCGAGCAGCGCCTGCTGATACCAGAGTTCCCACAGTCGCGTGGCGTCGTCGGCTTCGATGCCGCTCGCCGTGTTCAGCGTGCCGAGATAGTTCGGGCTGAATTGGCGGCCGTGGATCTGCAGTGCGCTGACGCTGAAATTGCCGCCTTTCCAGCCGAATGCCTTGTCGGTATCGACGCCGAGCGTCATCGTCGTCACGCCGTGGTACGCGACGCCGCGCTCGAGGCCGCCGCGCAGGTTGCCCAGCAACTCGCTCGTTTCGGTCAGCGCGAACGTGACGCCGTACTTGCCGAGCCACGGGCGAATGCCGCCCATGTCGCCGAGCAGCGTGTCGCGCGTCCACAGGCTGTCGGAGGCGGGCGCGTCCGCTTCGGGTTGTGGTGCGGACGCCGTCTTCGGCGCCTCTTGCGCGAAGGCCGCGCCGGCGATCAGCTGGGCGGCGCACGCGAGCGCGACGACGGACAGGCGGCGGGGCGTGCGACGGGAAATGCGGTGCGACGCGCGGCGTGACGAGCGGTCGGCCACGACGACGGGCGCGGGACCGGGCAGCGAAACAGGCGACATGAAATTCCTTGCGGGTAAGGCGATGAGCGCGTCGCGCGGCAGCGCGCGGGAAATTGAAAGCGGAAGCGGAGCGAATCGTAAGAAACACGCATCCCGTCGTCAATTGCCGGAACCCGAAATAAACGATATTGATGCGGAAAAGGAACGAATTTCGATGTGTGCTTGATATCGCGCAGCCGGTCCGGATGAATGCGCGACGCGAGGTAATGAGACGGCGGAATTGCAAGCGGCATCGACAGGCGATTTCGTTTCGATGTGTTTCAGTCGTTGCGGCGGTGCGCGACGCGCTTCGAAAATGTCGGCCTCAATCATTCCGGCACGAGGGAAACACATGGAGCACATTCGCGCGACGGGCAAGCGCCTGGCAGCGGCGGGCATCGCATTCGGCATCCTGCTTGGCGTGAACGGCACCGCGCATGCGCAACTCGACCTGCAGTCGATCGGATCGTCGCTGCTCGGTGGCGGGCAGCAACAGGCCGCGCCCGCGCAGGGCGGCGTCGCGCAATTGATGCAGGCGTACGTCGGCGCGAACCGGCAGGTGCTGGCCGGCCAGTCGTCGCTCGCATCGGCGATGGGGCTGACCGGCGCGGCCGGGCAGGCGCAGCAGGCTGCCGGCCTGCTGGGCGACGGCAACGCATTGACGCCGGCCGCGCTGTCGCGGATGGGCGGCGCGCAGCAGTCGGTCTCGCAGGCGCTCGGGCAGGCCTTCGCGAGCGGTGGCGCGACGCAAGGCCCGGTCGACAAGCAGGCTTTCAGCAGCGGCCTCGCGTCGCTCGGCCAGGGCCTCACGCAGTATTCGCAACTGCAGTCCGGGCTCGGCAATCTCGGTTCGACGAGCGCCGCGTCGCTGCTGCAGTCGGGCCTGAACCCGCAGAACATGCAGGCCGCGTCGTATATCGCGCAAAGCGCGCCGGGCCAACTGCAGTCGCTCACCTCGACGCTCAGCCAGGCCGTGCAGTTCGCGACGAGCCAGGGCATTGCGGTGCCGCCGGTCGCATCGTCCGCGCTGAAGCTGCTGCCGTAACGGCACCGCATACCGTGCGCGACGCGGTGCCGGCGTCGCGCGCGGCTCGCCAGGATGGCCCCGCGTAACATGGGGGTTTCGCTCGATGCTATCGTGGCGTGTCCCCTGTTATCGGTGCCGGTTCATGACTGACTCGTTCGACCTCCCGCGCTACTTCGCCCGCATCGGCTACGACGGCCCGGCCGAGCCGTCGCTCGACGTGCTGCGCCGATTGCATCTGCTGCACCCGCAGGCGATTCCGTTCGAAAACCTCAATCCGCTGACCGGTACGCGCGTCGCGCTGGACCTGCCCGCGATCGTCGACAAGGTGGTCCGGCACCGCCGCGGCGGCTATTGCTTCGAACTCAACAAGCTGTTCCATACCGCGCTCACGACGCTTGGCTTTCGCGTGACGCCGCTGATCGCGCGCGTGCGCTGGATGCGGCCGCCGGAGGCCGTCACCGCGCAGACGCACATGCTGCTGCGCATCGATCTCGACGGCGCGACCTGGCTCGCGGACATCGGCTTCGGCAGCGCGACGCTGACCGCGCCGCTGCGCTTCGTGCCGGGCGAGCGGCAGTCGACGCCGCACGGTGCGTTCCGCGTCGTCGACGCGCCGATCGACGGTGAGTTCGACATGCAGTTCGAGATCCCCGACGGCTGGCAGACCACCTACCGCTTTTCGCTGAAACCGGCCGAGTGGATCGATTACGAAGCCGCGAACTGGTTCACGTCGACGTATCCCGAATCGATCTTCGTAAACGACCTGATCGCGTGTCGCGTGCTGCCGGACGGCCGCGCGGCGCTGTTCAACACCACGCTGACGGTGCGCGATGCGGCGGGCGCGGGACGCACGACGACGTTCGACGATGCGGCCGGGTGGGGCGCGTGCCTGCGCGACACGATCGGCATCGATACCGCCGGCTTCGATCTCGACGCGCTGTTCGCACGGCTGGCGGCACGCGCAACCAGCATGTGAGCGCCCGGCGGTGTGGCGCCGGCGCCGGGCTGCGCGTCGTCCGTCGTGCCGTTGCGGTGGCGGGTGCCCGATTCCGGGTTTGACATTTGCTAGATTGCTAGCATACTAGTCCAATGACCGACGAAGAAGTGAGGCAATTCAACGTGTACCTGCCGCTGAGCCTGATCCGGCAGGTCAAGCATCGCGCCATTGAAACGGAGCAGTCGCTGTCCGCGCTGGTGGCCGACGCATTGCGCGCGTATCTGGCTGCCGCACAGCCGGGGGCCGGGCCGTCCACCGAGGAGGAGTGACATGTCATCCGAGCGAATCGAAGCCGTGTTCCTGACGACGCACAACTGGGGCAAGTCGGCAAAGTTCTTCCAGGCGCTGGGCTTCACGCTGGAATTCGAAACCGATCACCATTCGGGCCAGCTGAGAAGCGGCGACGGCCCGTATCTGTTCATCGCCGAAGTGCCGCCGAGCGAGGCTCCCGACATGCAGGTCGTGCTGAAGGTGTCCGCCGAAGAGGCGGTTCGCCCGCAGCCGATCGTCGACGTGGTCACGCCGTTCGAGGACACGCACTGGGGCACGCGCGACATGACCGTGCGCGATCCGGACGGCCGCGTCTGGCGCCTGCAGGCGCCGGGCAAGCCGCACGCGTGAGGTCACGGCGATGACCGATAAGCATCACGACGCGCCGGATGCCCCCGACAGCACCGCCGCGCGGGTCGCGCTGTGGCGTGCGCTGCACGTCGAACTCGATGCGCCGCCGCACGTGCTCGCCGACGAAGTCGGCCTGCGCCTGCTCGCGCCGGGGCCGGGCTGGCAGCAGCGCGGCGACATGGACCCGCAGTTCACGCGGCCGTTTCGCGCGTCGATCGTCGCGCGGGCGCGCTTCATCGAGGATCTCGTCGTCGAGCAGGCCGCGCGGGGCGTGAGTCAGTATGTGATCCTCGGCGCGGGTCTCGACAGTTTCGTGCAGCGCCGGCCCGAGATGGCATCGCGCGTCACCGTATTCGAAGTCGATCCGCCGGCGCCGCAGGCATGGAAGCGCCGCCGCCTGACCGAGACCGGTTTCGGCGTGCCGGACTGGCTGCGGTTCGTGCCGGTCGATTTCGAAGCGAGGCAATCTTGGCGCGACGCGCTCGTGCGCGCGGGCTTCGATGCGGGCAAGCCGGCGGTCGTGGTGTCCACCGGCGTGAGCATGTACCTGACGCGCGAAGCGAACGCGGCGGCGATGCGCGAAGTCGCGTCGCTCGCGCCGGGCTCGACGTTCGCGATGACGTTCCTGCTGCCGCTCGAGCATGCCGATCCGGATGTGCGCCCGGGCCTCGAAATGGCTGCGAAGGGCGCGCGCGCAAGCGGCACGCCGTTCATCAGTTTCTTCATGCCGTCGGAAATCCGCGCGCTCGCGACGCAAGCCGGCTTCGCGCACGCCGAACACGTATCGGCCGCGGCGCTCACACGCCGCTACTTCGCCGAGCGCACCGATGGCCTGCACCCGCCGAACAACGCGGAAGAACTGCTTGTCGCGACGGCGTAGCGCCGCGACTGCCGGTCACGCGCGTTCCAGCACGGCCATCTCGCGCACCACCACGAGCAGCACCGCGAGGCTCGCGCCGCCCGATGCGCGCAGGTCGGCAAGCAGGTGCTCGTAGCGCTGCAGCGCGGCCTCGCGGCGTTCGCGCCACGTGTGGACGATCGTCTCGGGCGCCGTCGAATCCGACGATTCCGAGAGTGCGCTGCTCGCCAGCGCGCGCTTGAGCCGCGCGACTTCCGCGAGCGCCGCCGCGCGCGCCAGCATGTCCCAGTGCGTCGGGGTCGGGAGTGCCGCCGCTCGCTCGCCGATCCATCCATAGTTGAGCAGCGTGCCGAGCGAGAAGTAGACGCCCGCGACGAGTTCGAGGCTGCGGTTGCAGGTTGCGGCCACTTCGGCGATGTCGAGCAGCGCGGCCGAGATGTCGCCGCTCGCGACGCGCACCGCCAGTGCGCCGTCGACGCCGGCTTCGACCAGCACGCGCTGCCGCTCGGACAGCGCGTCGAGCACGTCGGCCGGCAGCAGCGACGGCAGTTGCGGCGCGATGCGCTGTACCGCATCGCGGCAGCGCGCGATCACCCCGGTGACACCGCCGTCGGCCGCCGCGCCCGACTGCAGATGCCGCAGGAACCACAGCGCCGCGCGCTCCAGCAGCCGTGCGACGTCGACGAACATGCGCGCCTGCACGTCGTCGGCGACCCGGTTGTCGAGCGCATCGATGTCGCGCCACACAGCATCGAGATCGAACACGTCGCGCGCCATGATGCATGCGCGCACGATGTCGCCCGGCTTCGCGTCGGTTTCCTCCATCAGCCGGTGCACGAACGTGCAGCCGACGCGGTTGACGAGCGCGTTGGTCAGGTGCGTCGCCAGAATCTCGCGGCGCAGCGGATGGCGGTGCATCGGTTCGCCGAAGCGCTGTTGCAGCGGCTTCGGGAAATAGTCGACGAGCATCGCGGCGACGAGCGGATCCTCGGGCACGTCGGTTTCGAGCAGCGCGTCGTAGAGCCACATCTTGCTGTACGCGAGCAGCACCGCGCGCTCCGGCGACGTGAGGCCCTGTTTCGCGGCCTGCCGTTCGGCGATCTCGTCGTCGGTCGGCAGGAATTCGATCACGCGGTTCAGGCGGCCCGCGCGTTCGAGCCAGCGCATCAGGCGCGCTTCGGCATCGAGCAACTCGACGCTGTAGCGGCCGGCGATCGACAGCGCCTGCGTCTGGTAGTAGTTGTCGCGCAGCACGAGCAGGCCGACTTCGTCGGTCATTTCCGCGAGCAGGGCGTTGCGCTGCTTCTCGGTCATCTCGCCGTCGGTGACGACGAGCCCGAGCAGGATCTTGATGTTGACTTCGTGATCGGAACAGTCGACGCCGGCCGAGTTGTCGATCGCGTCGGTGTTGATGCGCCCGCCGCGCTGCGCGAACTCGATGCGGCCGAACTGCGTGCAGCCCAGGTTGCCGCCTTCGCCGACGACCTTGCAGCGCAGGTCCGCGCCGTTCACGCGTACAGCGTCGTTCGCACGATCGCCGACCTGCTGGTGGGTTTCGTGCGTGGCCTTCACATAGGTGCCGATGCCGCCGTTGTACAGCAGGTCGACCGGCGCCTGCAGGATCGCGCGGATCAGCTCGGTCGGCGGCAGCGCGTGCGCGTCGATGCCGAGCGCGGCCTGCACGGCCGGCGACAGCGGGATCGTCTTCGCGGTGCGCGGATAGACGCCGCCGCCCGACGAGATCGCGGCCGTATCGTAATCGGCCCAGCTCGAGCGTTCGAGCGCGAATATCCGCTGGCGCTCCGCGAAGCTCGTCGCCGGATCGGGGTTCGGGTCGAGGAACACGTGCCGGTGATCGAAGGCCGCGACGAGCCGGATATGCGGAGACAGCAGCATCCCGTTGCCGAACACGTCGCCCGACATGTCGCCGACGCCGACCACGGTGAAGTCGGTAGCCTGCGTATCGATGCCCATCTCGCGGAAGTGCCGCTTCACCGATTCCCATGCGCCGCGCGCGGTGATCGCCATTTTCTTGTGGTCGTAGCCGACCGAGCCGCCGGACGCGAACGCGTCGTCGAGCCAGAAGCCGTATTCGTGCGAGATCGCATTCGCGTAGTCGGAGAAGGTGGCCGTGCCCTTGTCGGCGGCGACGACGAGATACGGATCGTCGGGATCGTGCCGCACCACGCCGGGCGGCGGCACGATCGCGTTGCCGGCGAGGTTGTCGGTCAGGTCGAGCAGCCCGCGCAGGAAGGTCTGGTAGCACGCGATGCCTTCGCGCATCCACGCTTCGCGATCGCTCGGCGGCGGCGGGTTTTTCACGACGAAGCCGCCTTTCGAGCCGACCGGCACGATCACGACGTTCTTCACCATCTGCGCCTTCATCAGCCCGAGCACTTCGGTGCGGAAATCCTCGCGACGATCGGACCAGCGCAGGCCGCCGCGTGCTACGCGCCCGCCGCGCAGGTGCACGCCCTCGACGCGCGGCGAGTACACCCAGATCTCGAACATCGGCTTCGGTTCGGGCAGGCCCGGCACCTTCGCCGGGTCGAACTTGAACGACAGGTACGGCTTCGGTTCACCGTCCGCGTCGCGCAGGAAATAGTTGGTGCGCTCGGTTGCGTTGATCACGCCGAGGAACTGGCGCAGGATCCGGTCCTCGTCGAGGTTCGGCACCTGGTCGAGGGCCGTCTCGATCGCCTTCAGCAAGCGTTCGGCCTGCACGTCGCGCGTGCCGCCCGTGTCGCCGGTGGCCGGGTCGAAGCGCAGCAGGAAGAGTTCGACGAGCTGTCGCGCGATCGCCGGATTGCCGGTCAGCGCGCGCTCGATGTACGCGTCGCTGAACGTCGAGCCGACTTGCCGCAGGTATTTCGCATACGCACGCAGAATCGTGACCTCGCGCGCGCTCAGGTGGGCGCGCAGCACGAGGCGGTTGAAATCGTCGTTCTCGATCCGGCCGCTCCAGATGCGATCGAACGCGTCTTCGAACAGGTCCTTCACGCGCTCGATGTCGAACTCGGTATCGTCGGCAAGTTCGAGCCCGAAGTCGTGCACCCACGCGTGCGCGGCATCCTGCGTCTGGATCCGGTACGGCCGCTCCTCGTCGACGCGCACGCCGAGATGTTCGAGCATCGGCAGGCTGCGCGACAGCGCGATCGGGTCGCCCGCGCGATACACCTTGAAGCGGAACGCGCGCGGCTCCGCTTCGATCGGGCGGTACAGGTTCATCGCGAGCTGGCCTGATTCCTTCACGCGTTCGATCAGCTCGATGTCGCGCACGGCAGTGCGCGCCGGATAGTCGTCGCGATAGCCGGCCGGGAACGATTCCGCATAGCGCTGCAGCAGGCGGTTGCCTTGCTCCTCGCCGAATGCGTCGAGCAGCGCGTCGGCCAGATCGTCCTGCCAGCGGCGTGCGACCTGCACGAGTCGCGTTTCAAGTTCGCGCGTGTCGACGTCGGGCATCGTCCCCGGCTCGGCATGGACGACGAAGTGAATGCGCGCGATCGCCGATTCCGACAGCAGCGGCGTGAACTCGACGTTCACGCCGTTGTACGCGTCGACGAGCAGCTTCGCGATGCGCCGGCGCAGGTCGGTGTTGTACTTGTCGCGCGGCACGAACGCGAGGCACGACACGAAGCGGTCGAAGCGGTCGCGCCGCACGAACAGGCGCGTGCGCTGATGTTCCTGCAGCCGCAGGATGCCGAGCGCGATGTCGTATAGCTGGTCTTCGTCGGCCTGGAACAGTTCGTCGCGCGGATAGGTTTCGAGCACTGTCACCAGCGACTTGCCGAGATGTCCTTTCGGCAAGAAGCCCGCGCGCTGCACGATGTTCGCGCATTTGCGGCGCACGATCGGGATCTCGGTGTACGAGCCGAAATAGGCGGTCGACGTATAGAGCCCGATGAAGCGTCGCTCGCCCGCCACCTTCCCGTCGGGGCCGACGAGCTTCACGCCGACGTAGTCGAGATAGCCGGGCCGGTGCACGGTCGAGCGCGAATTCGCCTTGGTCACGAAGATCGGCCAGGGGCCGGTGATGATCTCGGCGGCGGCCTGCGGCAGCGGCGTCACGTCCGGCGCGCCGGACGGGCGCAGCGCGTCGCGCAGCAGCCCGAGGCCTGACCTTTCCATCCCGCGCAGGCCGAAGCCCGGCCCGTCGGACACCAGCGCGTAATCGCGCTGGCCGAGGAAGGTGAAGTGGTCGGCCACCATCCATTCGAGGAACGCGCGCGCTTCGATGTCTTCCGCGGTCGATTCGCGGGATTTCATGTCCTTGATCGTCGCGCGCGCGATGTCGACGATCTTCGGCCAGTCCTCGACCGACGCGCGCACGTCGCCGAGCACGCGGGCGATGTCGTCGCGCAGCGTGTCGAGCAGGGCGGCGTCGCCGCAGCGGTCGACTTCGAAATGGATGAACGATGCGAGTTGCGACCGGTTGTCGTCGGATGTTGCGCCGCCGGCGTCGACGCGCTCGATGCTGCCGTTGCTGCCGCGCCAGATGCGGAACACCGGATGCAGCGCGGAGTGCAGTGCGAGCCCCAGGCGGTTGACCGCCATCGTCACCGAGTCGACGAGAAACGGCATGTCGTCGTTGACGATCTCGATCACCGTGTGGTCCGAGTGCCAGCCGTGCTGTTCGAGGATCGGGTTGTACACGCGCAGCCGCTCGCTGCCGGGCACATATTTCCGGGCGGTTTGCCAGTGCGCCATTGCGGCGCCATACAGATCGGCGATGCTGCGATTCTGCAGATCGTCGGCGTCTACGAAATCGTAGTAGTGACGCAAGAACGGTTCGACGATCCGGAACGTCGCTTCGGGCAGCCGCCCGCGCGCGAACTCGGCGACGTCGGAGAGCAGGTGTGCGACGACTTCCTCGTTCTTCGCTTCCATGGCGGTCTCCTGTCGGGTGGCCATTGGCTGCTGCGTCTGTCCGGCATTATGCGCCGATTGCGTGACGGCACGATGTGCGGGCGCACAACGAAGGGGCATGCATGGGCCAGCCGCGGCGCCGGTGCAAGCCCGCATGATGGCGGCAGGTTACGATTTATTGCATGATGTCGTACCCGTTCCGGCCGGTCCCCGGGGTGCGAGCCCACATTCGACGGTATCTGACAGCAAGTACGCGGTAAGCCATCTTCGGAGAAATTTGATAGATGAACATCACGCGCATGACCCCGTTTCGTCAAATGACCCGCATGTATCACGCGGTGCTGGATATTCAGAATTCGCTGTCGCAGTTCGCCGTGTCCGCGCAAACCAGAAGCGATCGTCACCTCGGCGATATCGAAGCGCTCAACGCGCGAATTGCGCAGCTGGAATCCACGTGCAGGGAATTGACCGACATGGTCAGGCAGCCGCCGCGCGTCGTCGAACGGCCGTTCGTGCCGTCTCCGCCGTTTACCGCCACCTCGCAACCTGGGGAGTTCGCGCGGTATTCAACCTGCAGCGTCGCGGATTTCTACCATCCGCGCTTCCTCGAAATCTGCGGGATGCTGAATCACCACTTCGTGTTTCACCGCAAATTGTGGGAATGGGTTTTCGTGATCCACCATCTGCTGCAGTCGGGCGAGGTGAAACCGGGCGCGCGCGGGCTGGTATTCGGTGTGGGCAGCGAGCGATTACCGGCGCTGTTCGCGAAGCTGGGCGCGCGGATCGTCGCGACCGACGCACCGGAGGAAATCGGCGAAGCGAACGGCTGGAAAGCCACCGGCCAGCACAGCGCGGCGTCGTCGCAGATTCGCTACGAGGACATCGTCGACGGACGCCTGTTCGACGAGCGCGTGTCGTACGAAGCGTGCGACATGAACCACATCCCGGATCATCTGCGCGATTTCGACTTCAATTGGTCGTCGTGCTGCTTCGAGCATCTCGGCGATCTCGAGGCCGGCAAGCAGTTCGTCGTCAATGCGGTCGAAAAGTGCCTGCGGGTCGGCGGTGTCGCGGTCCATACGACCGAATTCAACCTGACCTCCGACGACGACACGCTCGACAGCGGGCAAACCGTGCTGTATCGCCGCCGCGACATGCTGGAACTGGTCGAGCGGCTGAGAAGCCGCGGGCACGAGGTCCGGCCGTTCGTCGTCGCGCCGGATGCGCACCCGCTCGATTTTCACGTCGACGCGCCGCCTTACAAGAACATCCCGCATCTGAAGCTGGCGTACGAGAAGTATGTGGGCACGTCGGTCGGGTTGGTCGTCAGGCGCGGGCGATAGTCGGGCGGGATGACGTTGAGTCTGGCGTTGCGTCTGTTCGGCGCCATGCACGCGACGGCGTGACGGCGAGATGTGCGGGCGCACAATGGAGTAGAGGGAAGCGCTGGGCGCAACGCCTGTTCGCGGCGTTGCGCGGGAGGATATTAAGCCAGACCCGGCGGCTTCAGGTCGGGGTGCCGCGCATAGAGCGGGTTCATGAAGTCGATCAGCATCGTGGCCAACACCTGCGACACGAATTCGCGATAGGCGACGAATTCCGAATCCGGACACGACGCCTTGACGGTCAGCAGGGAGCGATCCAGTTCGGCTCCCATTTGCAAGACCATGTCGTTCAGGGCACTTGCGATTTGTTTGTCAGAGATCATTGGGTCGCCCTTTTAGCATCCCGCCAACGCGTTGCAACTGTTGACGCAGTTCCAGAACTTGAATCCGAAGTTGCCGGTGGGCAAAGGCGTTGCAGAACATTTTTCCCGGCACATTGCTCGCCAGTGTGTGCAGGAGGAGGTATGCCGGGGCTGTGGTGTCGTGTTGAGGTCGTTCTCGCCGGCCTCGGGACCGACGAAGATGAAGTTTATCGACTCTCGTTCCGTCGTGTAGACGACAGCAAGATCTTCCGAAAATAGCAACGCGGCGTCAAATGCATGTCCGATCGTCGTCGGGCAGGACATCGTTGCCGGTGATAACGTCAAACGAGTGGTCTTATCCTGAGTGGACGACTTTATCTTTCCGTTCAGCCTGCATTTGCCAATATCGATGGACACGTCCACGAGGTTTGGAGCGATCAGGATTTGCATCGAAGTACCGGAAACTATTGCGGACCATTTCCCTGGGCGGATTCGGTCTCTTACCTTATGACGGGGCCGGTAGGGCCTCGCGACAAAGCTCGTGGTTTCGCCGTCGATGCTTAGCATGACACCGATTGATTGACTGCTTGTCCCTTGAATTCCGATCGTGACGTCGGACGAAATTGACGCCCACGGCACATACTCCGTACCGATCGGGCCGTTACGCTGGTCGTAGGAGATGTATCCTGAAATATTGTTATTGTTTCCGTAGGCGATTAAAAAACGCTCGTCTGAAACCTTAATGATTTTGTAGTCAGTGCCGTTTTCAACGGCTTCCCACACCTGGCTGGAAGGAGGGTTGGTTGCCGTGCCGGATCCCGCCTGCAACGGGCTGCCGAGACTGGCGTGCGAGAGGGACATCAACGAAAGCAACAGAGCGGAAAAGCAGCTTCTGAACGCCATGGTTTTCACCTGCGATGATAAGTTGAATGTCGGCATGGTCCTGCTTGCCGGGTTTCATCGCTGGCATTGACACCAAAAGACGGCGACTCGCTGGCTAGATTTTGTCGGAAGCTGAGGTAGCTGTTTTCGTGACGTGGGTTTATTTTTTGAAAAGAGGTGGTAGTCGATGTCGTTACGATCAGGAAAACTAATTGATGAAAGAATGGCTGACAATGCCAATATATTGAGATATCAAGCAGTTGCAGTATGTGTTGCGAGAAGATGAGGGCTGGAGCGCCGGCGCACTCACCACAACTCGACGGTCGGGCGCACACCGCTTGACGATTGCCCGACCGTCATTCGCTTGCTACCGGTATCAGCGCTCGTCGCTCCACAGCTTCCCGGCCGTCGCCCAGTTCTCCTTCTTCACGTCGGCAAGAATGATGTCGACCGAGCCCGGGTCGCAGCCGAGCGTCTCGCACGTGACGCGCGTGATCGCTTCGACGAATGCGCGCTTCTGCTCGACCGTGCGGCCTTCGAACAACTGGATATTGAAAGTCGGCATGACTGAATGCTCCGATGGTTGGGGGTGAACGATTCGTCGGGATAGTGGCGACGGCGGCCGGTCAGTCGCGATACGACCGGTCGATCCGGTCGAGACGGCGCAGCAGCGCAGGCCATTCCAGTGCGCCTTCGATCGCGCCGCCGTCGCGCAACTGCTCGGCCGTGCGGTCGGCGACAGCGGGTTCGGGCAGCACCAGCGGCCCGCCGCCTGCCTGCGCACGCACCTGGATGTCGCAGGCCTTGATCAGCGTATCCATCAGCACGTAAGCCTCGGCGACCGTGCGGCCGACCGTCAGCGTACCGTGATTGCGCAGCAGCATCGCGGATTTCGCGCCGAGGCTCGCGGTCAGTCGCGCGCCTTCGGCCGGCGAGAACGCGAGCGCTTCGTAGTCGTGGTACGCGAGGTCGCCATGAAACCTCAGCGCGTGCTGCGACGCGGGCAGTAGCCCGTCGCGCTGGATCGATACCGCGATGCCGGCGGTATTGTGCAGATGCATCACGCAGACGGCGTCCGGCCGCGCGGCGTGCACGGCCGCGTGCAGCGCGAAGCCCGTCACGTTGACCGCGTGTTCGCTGTCGCCGATCCGGTTGCCCGCCAGGTCGATCTTCACGAGATTCGACGCACACACTTCGTCGAACGTGAGACCGAACGGGTTGATCAGGAAATGGCCGGGCTCGCCCGGCACCGTCGCGGAAAGGTGCGTGTAGATCAGGTCGTCCCAGCCGTTCAGCGCGACGAGGCGATAGGCGGCGGCGAGATCGACGCGCAGCCGGCGCTCGGCGTCCGAGATCGGACCGCCGGGTTTCACGGCATCAGGACGGTGTGCGAATGACGACATCGGGTTCTCCGAGGGTAAAGCGGCGCGCGACGGCCACCGTGATCCACGACGCGAGCGCGAACGGCGCGGTGAGCGCGACGATGCCAGCCTGCATCGCGAACCACTGGATCAGCGCGGCCAGCGCGGCGGCCGCCAGCGCCGCGCGGGTGCCGCGCGACATCAGCGCGAGTGCGGCGAGCGCGCCGTTGAAGCCTAGCAGGCCGTCGGCGAACGTGGCGCCGCTCGCGCCGAGCGCGACCAGCAGCACGGTCGACACGATCGCGCCGGCCAGTGCGAGCGCGGCCGCGCGTCGCGATGCGGCGGCGATGCCGGCGGCGATCAGGACGCCGGCCCATGCGCCTTGCGCAAACGTGGTTTGTGCGACGCCCGACAGCAGTGCGGAGGCGAACGATTCGAGCGTCGGAGCGGTAGCGGCAGGCACCGCGCCCGCATGCTGCGCCGCGACAAACGGCAGCCACAGCGCGGTGGCGACGAGGCACGGGCTCGAATACGGACATTGCCGCCATTTCGCGAGCGGCGTGCGGATCGCGCGCTGCACGAGCCCGGCGCCGATCGCGGCGAGCGGCACCAGCGCGAGTGTCGCGAGCGAGGCCGGGGCGAATAGCGCGACCACCAGCGCGGCCAGCGCGCCGTTGAAGCCGTGCAGCCCCTGTTCGACGTCGCGGCGCGGTGCGCCGGTCAGCACCGCGACCAGGTTCGCGGCAGCCGCGCCGACCAGTGCCGCGCAGGCGAGCCGCAAGTCGGTCAGCGCGAGGGCGGCGATCAGCATCGCGCCCGTGAACGCGTTCGCCTGCAGTACGATCTGTCCGATGCTGCGCAGCAGGATGCGCAGGTCGATCGACGGCGAAGCGGAGCGGGCGGTAGGCATGGTGGCGGCGGAACAGGACGAGCCGCGAGCATAGGACACAATCCCATGCACCGGAATAGGGAATTCTGGATAGTCGGGATTTGCGGCGGGCGCCCTGAAGTGGGGCATTTTGAGTTCGGACTGAAGTATGAAGAGCTTCACTTCGAGTTTTTTGCCCGCCTGTTTGCCGTCGTTGGACCGGACTTTGATTTGAGCGCGGCATTGAGCGAGTCGGATCGCGCCTTCGGGTCATACATCCTGATGCGGACAGCCAGTTGGCTGACCTTCAAGGAGTCGCGTGCCAGCTTTCTCATCGAGAAAGAGGTGGATCAGGCGGACCGCATCCAGTGGTTTGCGTACGTCATCGCGCAATACCGCGGCCGTATTGACGCTCCACTAAGCGCGTCAAGCCTGCATACGCTGCAAGCCAGGCATTCTGGGCCACGATGCGTTTGGCTTGGGGTGCGGCGTTCACCTGTCTTCGTGGGGCAGGCTACGATGCGCGAAAACATCGTGCATTACATTGCCCCGGCGTTCGAGGATGTGACGCCGATGCTGGCGGGGCCTGGCGAATTCGAGGCAGCGACGCGAGGCGCCGAGCCGCTGGCACGGAGCCTATCCGACCGGCGTTTGAGGGGCCGGACATCGATGTCGAACACAAATGACGCGTGCTGGACTCGTCGACGGTGGCATTCCGGATAGCCAGGATTTGTGTGACGATGCCCGGACGTGCGGTAACCAGGAGACGGAACGATGCGGGAAGTGCGCTGGGCGTCGCTCGAGGGCGACGGGATCGAACACCTGACGTTCGAGCGGAGCGACGGCGGCATCGTCGTCGAAAGCGCGGTGGTCGGCCAGCGGTACGGCCGCGCGTACGGGCTGGCGTACCGGGTCGAGTGCGATCCGCGGTGGCGGGTGACTTACGCGGTGCTCAGGGTGATGGGCGGCGGCACGCTCGAACTGCGCGGCGACGGGGCGGGGCGCTGGCGCGACGGCGCAGGCCGTGCGCTGCCGGAACTGGACGGCTGCGTCGACATCGACATCGCGGCCACGCCGTTCACGAATTCGCTGCCGATCGGCCGCCTCGGCCTCGCGCGCGGCGAGCGGCGGCCGATCGACGTCGCATACATCTCGACGCCGGACCTGGCCGTGAAGCCGGTCAAGCAGGCCTATGCGTGCATCGAGCCCGGCCGGCGCTATCGCTATGAAGGGATCTTCCGGGATTTCACCGCGGAAATGGACATCGACGCCGACGGGCTCGTGATCGACTACGAAACGCTGTTCAAGCGCCTGCCGACGGTGCGCTGAACCGTCGCGGCCGCTGTCGTCGCGGCCGCCGGCCTTTCCTGCGCCGCCGCGAACCGATCGATCCGCGACGCGATCAGATCGGGATTGCGCAGCACGATCCAGTGCGCACCGTCGATTTCCTCGCGCACATGCTCACCGAGCCAGCGATCGAGATCGAGCGACATCTCCGGTGTCACATAGCGATCGCGCACCGGCACGAGAATCTGCACGGGCGCTTGCGCATGCCGTTCGCGCGGCTTGCTTGCCCGCGCGAGGAAGTTCGCGCGATAGAGTTTCAGCCCGTTCAGCGCATTTTTCAGCTGTGAAGGATCGCGCTCGGGCCGCACGCGTTCGGTGAGCTGCAGCCAGCGCGGCCACAGCGCGGCGCCGCCGAGCCGCCAGACCAGCGACGGCACGACCGGCAGATGAAAGAACGCGATGTACCACGATTTCAGACTCTGCTTGAGCCGCATCTTCGCGCGGAACACGTGATCGAGGCACGGGCCGGAGATCGACGTGTACGACGCGATCCGGCCGCGAAACGCCGGGTCGGTCACGGCCTCCCAGCACTGGATCGAGCCCCAGTCGTGGCCGACCAGATGGAACGGCCGGCCGCCGCAGGTCGCGTCGGCGACGGCTCGCAGGTCGTCCGCGAGCCGGGCGAGCGCGTAGTCCGCCCGGCGGCGCGGCGCATCGGACGCACCGGCGCCGCGCACGTCGTACGCGATCACGCGATAGCGCTTCGCGAGCCGTGCGCGGATCGGCGCCCACACGGCCGCCGAATCGGGGTAGCCGTGCACCAGGATCAGCGGCGGCGCGCGACGCGGGCCGCTGACGTAGACGGCGAGTTTCACGTCGCCCGAGCGGACGGTCAGCATCTCGTGTGCGCGCGCCACGGCGTCATGCCTGCGGAACCGGATGCAGCGGCACGCGACGCGGTGCGGCCTGCGCCGCATAGCGCGCATTGGTTGCATCGATGTTCGCGAGCAGCGTGTCGAGGCCCTGCAGATACTGGTGGTTGTCGTGGTCCCACGGATGGAAGCCCGGACGGAAATAGTCGAGCCATTCGCCCGCGATGCTCGGGAACACGCCGGTCTTCGGGCTGTACAGGTACTTCACGAGACGCCACATGCCGCCGAACCTGCCGTGCCTGCGACGATGCGACAGCATCAGGCGCACGTGGAAGTCGAACACGATCGTCCAGAACATCACGGTGGTCAGCAGCATCGTGGTGGTGCGCAGCAGGTAGCTGCCGATGCCCGGCTTCATCACGGCGTTCCATACGTCATACGACACCGCCTTGTGCTCGGTTTCCTCCATCGCGTGCCACATCCACATCTGCTGATAGCCTTCGACCGACCCGTCGATCCGGTGCTCGTGGCCCGACAGCAGCTGGTTCGCGAGAATCGCGGTGTAGTGCTCGAGCGCGATCGTGATCGCGAGCTGCATCGAGTGCGGCAGCACCTTCTTGAAGAAGCCGAGGATCGTCCACAGCCGCTTGTCGAGTTTGTGCGCGGGCAGGCCGGACGATTGCAGCAGGTCGTTGTACTCGATGTGCTCGCGCGTGTGCATCGCTTCCTGACCGATGAAGCCGAGCACCTGCTTCTTCAGTTCCGGATCCTCGATGCCGTCGCGATAGTTGCGCACCGAGTCCATGAAGAAGCGCTCGCCGGCCGGGAACAGCAGCGACAGCGCGTTCATGAAGTGCGTGACCGGCACGCCCTGGACGTGCCAGTCCTTTGCGTGTTCGGGCGGCAGCGCGAACCGGATGTCGCGTCGCACGGGCATCATGTGCGGTGTCGTCATGATTGTTCTCCTCCCTGATTGCCTGCGTTGTTGTAGGTGGCGTGAAGCGGGGCGGCCGCCGGCACGCCGTAGCGGGCGGCCGCGCGGCGGGCCTTCGCGGCTTCGCGGCGCGACTTCAGCACGACGAGCGCCTGATACGCGGCCGGCAGCACGCGCACCATCCAGTCGGCGGCCTTCGCGTCGCGGCCGATCAGCACGCGGCGCTTGTTCCTGCGCACGCCGGCGAGGATCGTGCGCGCCGCGTCGTCCGGCGTCGTGATGAAGAACTTTTCGAAGTCGTCCTTGCCTTGCTGCTCGCTCTCGATCATGAAGCCGATCATGTTCTTCGCGATGCGGCTCGACTGCGCGATGTTGGTGCGGATGCCGCCCGGATGCACGCAGGTGGCCGACACGCCGCAGCGCTGCATGTCGAGCTCCTGGCGCAGCGATTCGGTGAAGCCGCGCACCGCGTACTTGGTCGCGTTGTAGCCGCTCATCCCCGGCTGCGCGAAGATCCCGAAGATGCTCGACGTGTTGATCACGTGGCCGTCGCCGGTCGCCTTCAGGTGCGGCAGGAATGCTTTCGTGCCGTGCACGACGCCCCAGAAGTTGATGTTCATGATCCACTCGAGATCGCTGTATTCCATGCCGTCGATCGTGCTCGACAGCGCGACGCCCGCGTTGTTGAACACGAGGTTGACCTTGCCGTGTTCCTTCGCGGTTTCGTCGGCCCACGCGAACATCGCGTCGCGGTCGCCGACGTCGAGCACGCGCGTCGAGACGCGCACCTTCGGTGCGATCGCGCGGACGATCCGCTCGGTTTCGGCGAGGCCTACGCCGTTCTTGTCGGCGAGCGACACGTGGCAGCCGGCCTGCGCGAGCTGGACCGCGAGCGAGCGGCCCATGCCCGAGCCCGCGCCCGTGATCGCAGCGACCTTGTTGGCGAAATCTCTCATGTCGGTGGCTCCTTGTCTGACTCAGGCCGCTTCGATGGAAGCGGAAGCGGCGGGCGTGGCGACGGGCCGCGCGCTCGTGTCGTTTTGCGGCGCGCGATACGCGTGGTAATCGGCGATCGAGAAGTGCGCTGTCGCCTGGCGGAAGCGCCAGGTGAAGCCGGGCCACAGCGTCGTGTTCTTGCCGGTGCGCGGATCGAGATACCAGCTCTTGCAGCCGCCGGTCGACCAGATCGCCTTCTTCAGCTTGCCTTGCAGATCGCTGTTGAACTGCGCCTCGACGAGCGGGCGCACCTCGATCGCATCCGCGCGCTCGCGGCGCATCGCCTGCAGCGCGCCGAGGATGTATTCGATCTGCGACTCGATCATGAACACCATCGAGTTGTGGCCGAGGCCCGTGTTCGGGCCGACGATCATGAAGAAGTTCGGGTAGCCCGGCAGCGTCGTGCCGAGATACGCGTGCGCGCCGTCGCGCCACGCATCGACGATGTCGAGGCCGCCGCGGCCGATGATCGCGCCGCGCGGGTACGGGTCGGCGACCTGGAAGCCCGTGCCGTAGATCAGGCAGTCGACTTCATGGCGCTTGCCGTCGGTCGTCACGACCGCATCGGCTTCGATGTGGTCGATGCCGGTCGTGATCACGTCGACGTTCTTGCGCGACAGCGCCGGGTAGTAGTCGTTCGAGATCAGCACGCGCTTGCAGCCGAGCGTGTAGTCCGGCGTGACGGCCTGGCGCAGCTCCGGATCGGGAATCTGCTTGCGGATGTGGCGCAGCGCGAGCTTCTGCACGTTCTTCATCAGCCCCGGATGGATCGCGAAGCCGAGCACGCGCGATTCGAGCATCCAGTAGATGCCGCTGCGCACGGCCTTCTGCGTGAACGGCAGCGTACGGAACAGCCACTTCTCGAAGGCGCTCAGGTTGCGGTCGGGTTTCGGCATGATCCACGGCGGCGTGCGCTGGAACAGCGCGAGCTCCTTCACGCGCGGCGCGATCTGCGGCACGAACTGGATCGCGCTCGCGCCGGTGCCGATCACCGCGACGCGCTTGCCTTCGAGCGCGTAGTCGTGATCCCACTGCTGCGAATGGAACGCGCGGCCCTGGAAGGTTTCGACGCCGGGAATCGCCGGCAGCGCGGCGCGCGACAGGCCGCCCATCCCCGACACCAGCACGCGCGCCGACAGCCGCTTGCCGTTCGCGAACGTGAGGCGCCAGCGCTGCGCGGCTTCGTCGTATTCGGCGCGCTGCAGCTCGTGATTCAGGCGCAGGTGCGGGCCGACGCCGAAGCGCTGCACGCAGTCTTCCAGATACGCGCGGATTTCCGGCTGCGGCGCGAACATGCGCGTCCAGCGCGGGTTCGGCGCGAACGAGAACGAATAGACGTGCGATTGCACGTCGCATGCACACCCGGGGTAATGATTGTCGCGCCAGGTGCCGCCGACCGACGCCGCCTTTTCGAGGACGACAAAGTCGGTGACGCCTGTTTGCCGCAGGCGAATGGCCATTCCGAGACCGGCGAAGCCGGTGCCGATGATGGCGATGTCGGTGGTTTCGTCCGGGCCGTCATGGCCGGGCGGGCCGAAAGGCAACGTGCGAGCATTCATCCGGGTGTCTCCGATTTGGCTCATTTCTGAATGTTACATTGTTTGATGTAACGATAGTGGGTGAGCCTGGAAACCGCAAGAGGCTAGAAGCGGCGCTCTAAGGGCCGGAAGCCGCGCGGGAAAAAGCTGAGCGGGGTTTGGAACGGTTCGGTTTCCGCATCGCGGGATGCGCGGAAATGGCCGTCGGCAGGGCGTGTGACGAAGTGGACGAGGCCGCCTGCATGCGGCGGCCTGTTTGAAACACAATCAGGGACGGATCGAGCGGGCGGCCGTCTCATGGAAAACCCCTGCCACGATCGTGACCTGCGCGAGCGCGTAGAGCCCCCAGACCAGGTAGTCGATGCCGGGAAAGCCGCCGAGGAAGCGGCCGACGCCGATCAGCGTGTCGGAACCGACGAAGATCAGGCTGCCGACAGCGACCAGCGGGCCGCGCGTGCGGGCCGCGAACGCGAAGCTTGCCATCGCGCACAGCACGAGCATGTAGACGGCGACCGGCGCGAGCAGTTCGCCCAGGTGCGGCAGGAACGCGGCGTAGAACGCCGGCGCGGCGATCCACAGCGCGATCAGCGCGACGACGCGCCAGCCGTGCGGCCGCGCGCGCCAGCGCAGGAAGATCGCGCAGTAGCACAGATGCGTGAGCAGGAAGGCGCCGAGACCGAGCACGAACGACAGCGGCCAGTCGGGCAGCGCGAGCAGCACGTCGCCGAGCACGGCCGTCGCGAGCGCCGCGCACAGCCACGTGCGTTCGCGCGGTGCGGCGCAGGTGCCGCCGGCCGCGAGCAGCAGGATGCCCATTGCCGCCTTCGCGGCCGCCTGGCCGGGATAGGGGGCGGCCGCGAGCGACAGTCCGTACAGCAACGCGGCGGCGACGGCGAGCGGCCAGAGCCGGCGATAGGTGGCGGGAAGCGTGGCGATCAAGGCGGGTGTCTCCGGTTTGTTGTTGTCTGCGGTGGACGGATGCGCCGTCGCGGGCGCGGCTGCAGGCCATTATCCGGAACAACGGGCGGGTGAAAACCGGCGAACCCTTCTAGTGCGCGGCGGGATCGAAAAATGAAACAGCCGGCGGGCATGGCATGCCGCCGGCTGTTTCCCCGAGCGCTGCGCGTGCTTGACTTCGCGGCGCTCGCGAACGCGGTGTGGCCTGCCCGCGTTCAGCCTTCGCCGTCTTTCGGCGAAGGCGTGCCGGACTGTCGCGCGGCCTCGTCGCTCAGCTTCTTGTCGAGAATCGTCGCGACACGGCCACCGAGATAAGCGCTTGCCGCAGTTTCGAGCGCACGGTTCGTCTCGCCTTCGACGAACACGGCCGCGAGCGGGCGCAGCCGCCAGATCGCATCGACGAGTGCGGGCACGTCATTGACCGGCGGCAGCGTGCCTTCGTCATAGCGGTCGAGCCGCTTCACGACGAGATCGACGAGCAGGCGCGCGATCGCGTCGAAGTGCGGCCGCGCGAGGCTGATCACGTCGAGCAGTTCGCGTGGCGGGATGCCTTCCTTCGTCATCGCGGCCGCCGCTTCGAGCAGCGCGGGGCTCTTCGCGACGAACGACAGGCCGCGGCGTTCGAGCAGCCCGAGCTCGGTCACGCGCGACAGTTGCGATGCCGTCTGCGGGCCGAACATCTGCGCGAGCGCGGCGAGCGAATAGGTTTTCGGCAACTCGTGCGACCAGCGGCCGCCGATCGCGTTTTCCAGGCCGAGGATCGAACGCAGGTCGTGACCCTCGTCGATCGCCATGATCAGATCCTGGATGTTCGACAGCGTGTAGCCGCGCGCGAGCAGATGGTTGATCAGCTTCAGCCGAGCGACGTGCGTGTCGTCGTAGATGCCGACGCGCCCGCGCTTTTCCGGCGGCGCGAGCAGCCCGCGATCCTGGTAGGCACGGACGTTGCGCACGGTCGTGTCGGACACGCGCGCGAGCTCGTCGACCGTGTACTCGTTGCGGGCATCCGCAGCGGCCTCGTCGGTATGGGTTGGAGTCTGTTTTGACATGCGGCCCATTCTAGCGCGACGCGACAGGCTCGGGCGAGGCGGGGAGCGACCGCGAGCCGTCGCCGAGCGTGCGCTGCATCAGCGCGGAATCGATCCAGCGGCCGTGCTTGAAACCGACCGCCTTCAGCACGCCTGCCGGCTCGAAACCGAACGCGCGGTGCAGCGACGTCGAGCCGCCGGTGCCGCCGTCGGCGATCACCGCGATCATCTGCCGCCACGGGCCGGCCTCGCAACGCGCGATCAGCGCCGCGAGCAGCGCGCGGCCGACGCCGCGCCCGCGCATCGTATCGTCGATGTAGATCGAATCCTCGATCGTGTAACGGTATGCGCTGCGCGGGCGGTACGGCGTCGCATACGCGTAGCCGGCCACGCGGCCGTCGCATTCGGCGACGAGATACGGCAGCCCGTGACGCAGCACCGCGTCGCGGCGTGCGCGCAATTCGTCGACGCCGGGCGGGATCTCCTCGAACGACGCGACGCTGTGGCGTACGTGGTGCGCGTAGATCGCGTGAATGGTGTCGAGATCGGCATCGGTCGCGTCGCGGACGACGCAGGCGGGAGCAGGGGCGGCGGACATGGTGGCGGACATGGTGACGGAGCGGGCGGACGAAACCGCTACTATGCCGGTCGCCGGGCCGAGCGGTAAAGGTGGCGGGCCGCCTGCAGGTTACAAATGGCCGTCCGCCGTGCGAACCGCATCCGCGATCGCGTCGGCGACGCGTTGCACGCGCGGCGACCGGCGTACGTCCGGGTGGACGACCAGCCAGATCTCGCGCTCGACGTCACAGCGCGGCGCGACGGTCAGCTCGACGAGCGGAGCGGGCACCGACGCTGACGCAGCGGGGGCGGCCGGTGCGCCCATGTTCGTATCCGCATCCGCTGCGGTCTGCATCGGCGGATCGTCGACGAGAAACCGCGGCAGCAACGCGATGCCCGCGCCGGCCATGCACGCGCGATGCAACGCGGCCAGATCGTTCGCGATGAACGCGAATCGGCGGCCAGCCGCGAAGCGTTCGAGCCACTGCTGCTGCGGCATTTGCGCGAGCGCATCGTCGTAGCCGAGAAACGCCCATGTGTCGGGCGGTGCGGCTGCCCATTCAGGCGATGCACACAGCGCGAAGCGCATCGTGCCGAGCCGGCGAGCGGCCAGCCCTGGCTCGCTTGGCCGCGACAGGCGCACCGCGAGGTCCGCTTCGCGCGCGTACAGGTTCGCCGCGTGCATCTCGCCCATCAGGTCGATCCGCAGCGCCGGCCATGCACGCTGCGCACGGGCGAGCCGCGGTGCGAGGAAGTGACTCGCGAACACCGGCGACGCCGACACGCGCACGACGCCGTCGAGCGTCGCCGCGCCCTGCGCGGCGCGCGCGAACGCATGCACGTCGGTTTCGACGCGCGCGGCATGCTCGGCGAGATGCAGTCCTTCGTCGGTCGGCGGCCAGCCGCGCGGCAATCGGTCGAACAGCCGGATGTCGAGCGCGGACTCCAGCGCGTCGATGCGCCGGGCGACCGTCGAGTGCTGGACCTGCAGCGCCCGCGCGGCGGCTGACAGGCTGCCGCCGCGCATCACCGCGAGGAAATAGCGCAAGTCGTCCCAGCTCATCGGCAATGGAGATGCCGCAACGGGATCTGGATCGGTCGAATTTTGCACGGTAGATGGGCGTGAAACGGGAATTCCGATCGATTATGCACGATGGGATGATCGTGTCACTTCATTCGATTGCGAGGAACGTCATGACCCAGACTGTTACTGCCACCCGGATCGGGATCGACCGCTATGGCGATGCCGGCGTCCTGCGCCGCGTCGATGCACCCGTGGGGTTGCCGGGCGCCGGCGAGGTCCGGATTCGCCAGACCGCCGTCGGCGTGAATTTCGTCGACATCTATTTCCGGGAGGGCGCGCACCCACTGCCGGCGCTGCCGGATGCGCTCGGTGTCGAAGCGGCCGGCGTGGTCGACGCGGTCGGGCCCGGCGTGACGGACCTCGTTGCGGGGCAGCGGGTCGCGTATGCGGGATTGCCGACCGGCAGCTACGCGAGCGTGCGCACGCTGCCTGCCGAACGCGCGGTAGCCGTGCCCGACGGCGTGAGCGACGACGCGGCCGCCGCCGCGCTGCTGAAAGGGATCACCGTCTACATGCTGCTGCACCGTGTGCGGCAGGTCGGCGCCGGCGATACCGTGCTCGTGCATGCGGCGGCCGGCGGCGTCGGGTTGCTGGCGACGCAGTGGGTGCGCTCGCTTGGCGCACGGGTGATCGGCACGGTCGGTTCGGCCGCGAAGGCGGCGCTGGTGCGCGCGCATGGCGCCGACGCGGTGATCGACTATCGCGAGGAGGATTTCGTCGCGGCGGCGCGCGCGTTCGGCGGCGGCGCGGGCGTCGACTATGCGATCGACGGGATTGGCGGCGATGTGCTGACGCGCACGCTTGGCGCGGTGCGGCCATTCGGAATGGTCGCGAGCATCGGGCAGGTTGCCGCGATCGGCGCGCGGCAGACGATCGATCTCGACGAACTCGGTCCGGCCCGCTCGATCGCGCTCGCGCGGCCGAGCGTGCTCGGCTTCATCGCGCGCGACGTTGCGGGGTATCGGGAAGCGGCACGCGCGACGCTCGAACGGCTCGCGGGCGGGATGCACGTGGAGATCGGCGTGCGGCTGCCGTTGGAGCAGGCAGCCGATGCGCATCGGATGCTGGCGTCGCGCGAGACGACGGGGGCGGTGGTGCTGGTGCCGTGACGGCGGGTGGCGCGGCGGGCGCCGCGCGTCGCGGTTTCGATGGAGGCCGCGGCGACGCAGCCTCCACGCCGCATCAATGATGCGTGCGCAGCGGCGCGCTTTCGACGAACCACGCGAGCACGAACGCGATCGCTATCACGGCTGCCGCCGCGAGATACACCACGTGCAGCGACCCGGCGAACGCCTGCAGGTACGCATCGCGCACGGCATCCGGCAACTGGTGCACGGCGGCCGGGCCGAGCGCGGGCGGCAGCTCCGTGCCGGCCGGCAGCGCCTGCATCACCCGCGACTCGAGCCCGTGCGAGAACAGCGCGCCGAATGCGGCGACGCCGATCGAGCCGCCGATCGAGCGGAACAGCGTGACGCCCGACGTCGCGACGCCCATGTGGCGGAATTCGACCGTGTTCTGCACGGCGAGCGTCAGCACCGGCATCACCATGCCGAGCCCGATTCCGAGCAGCGCCATGTATGCGTACATCGTGTGCAGCGGCGTATCGAGCGACAGCGTCGACAGCAGCGCCATCGCGACGCCGCCGAGCAGCGTCCCCGCGATCGGAAACGGGCGATACGTGCCGAGCCGCGAGATCAGCCGGCCGCTGATCACCGACATCGCGAGCATCCCGCCCATCATCGGTAGCAGTTGCATCCCGGCCTGCGACGGCGTCGAGCCCTTCACGACCTGCAGATACAGCGGAATGAACGTGACCGAGCCGAACAGCGCGATGCCGACCACGAAACCGATCAGGCCCATCAGCACGAATGTGCGCTGACGGAACAGATCGAGCGGCATGATCGGCTCGGCCGCGAGGCGTTCCTCATAGATGAAGCCGCCGACCGCGACCAGGCCGAGCACCAGCGTCATCCACAGTTGCGGAGACGACCACGGCAGCAGCGAACCGCCTTCGCTCGTGAACAGGATCACGCAGGTGAGCGCGGTGGCGAGGAACGCGGCGCCCATGTAGTCGATCCGGTGCTTCACGTGCGCCGTGTGCGGCCGGAATGCGATGCCGATCACCGCGAGCGCGAGAAAGCCGAGCGGCAGATTGATCGTGAAGATCCAGCGCCACGACAGGTGTTCGACCAGGAAGCCGCCGAGCAGCGGCCCGATGATCGTAGCAAGGCCGTACACGCCGCCGAACATCCCCTGATAGCGCGCGCGGCGATCGGGCGGCACCAGGTCGCCGATCGCGGCCATCGTGACCACCATCAGCCCGCCGCCGCCGAGCCCCTGCAGCGCGCGCAGCACGATCAGCTGCGTCATGTCCTGCGCGATGCCGCACAGCGCGGAGCCCGCGAGAAACAGGACGATGGCGGCCTGCAAGACGATCTTGCGGCCGTACAGGTCGCCGAGCTTGCCGTACAGCGGCAGCACGATCGTCGACGCAAGCAGGTAGGCGGTGACGACCCACGACAACTGATCGAGGCCGCCGAGCTCGCCGACGATCGTCGGCAGCGCGGTCGACACGATCGTCTGGTCGAGCGCGGACAGCAGCATCACGAGCAGCAGCGCGGCGATGATCAGCCCGGTCGGCGCGTCGTGGCGGGCCGCTTCGGCGGCCGGCGGAGCAACAAGGGTATTGGTTCTCATCGAAATATCTGCCATGGCAGGTAATTGACCGAAATATAGAGAGAAATCATTGACTGGTCAATTTCTGCCGGAGCTTAATTTGTTGCATCGGTAACAGAAGGTTGCCGCGAGGAAATTTGATCGGGATCACGAGGAGAGGGGAGCGGACTCAAGTTTTTTGCAGGCAAACCGTAATCCAGAGTGCCGCGGACCGATTGCCGCCCTCTTTTTTATCGCTCACGTGCCGTCATGAACCTGAACGCCCTGTTTTCCCGTTTCTCCATCCGTACGCGGATTTTCTCCACGCTCGGTCTCGTCGCCGTGCTGCTCGTCGTGTCGGGGCTGATCGGCCTCGTCGGCATGCAGAGTTCGAACCGCGCGCTCGACAAGGCCTATACGCAGCAACTGGCCGCGAAGACCGCGCTGTCGGCCGCGAGCCTGAACCTGACGATCGTGCGTACGACGCTCGATCGCGTGCTGCTGCATCCGGACGCGCCGGAAGTGCCCGATCTCGTCAAGAAGGCCGAGAGCTATCTCGGGAAGGCCGACGCCGCGTGGCGCACATACGCGGCGCTGCCGCACGAGGGCGACGAGGGGGCGCTTGCCGGCCGGCTCGATACCGCGCGCCAGGCGCTGATCGGGCAGGCGTTGAAGCCGCTGATCGACGCGATCCGCGACGGGCGGCGTGACGAGGCAGACCGCTTGTTGATGACGGTCGCGCCGTCGCTGTCGGTCGCGCTTACGCAGGCAACCGACGCGCTCGATGCGTATCAGGCCGAGCGCGGCAAGGAGGTCTACGACACCGCGCAGATGTATTACGGCTGGATGCGCGCGGGTGCGATCGCCGGCATCGCGTTCGGCCTTGCCGCGTGCCTGGGTTGCGCGGTCGGCCTGCACTTCGCGATAACGCAGCCGGTGAACCGGCTGCTGTCGCATTTCCGCCGCCTGTCGGAAGGCGATCTGACGTCGGAAGTGCGCTGGTCGTCGCGCGACGAAATGGCCGAGCTGGTCAGGGGCGTGACCGGCATGCAGCGCAGCCTCGCCGATACCGTGCGTCAGGTGACCCAGGGCTCCGAGGCCATTTCGACCGCGACGCATCAGATCGCGGCGGGCAACACCGATCTGTCGCAGCGCACCGAGGAACAGGCCGCGGCACTGCAGGAAACGGCCGCGAGCATGGAGCAACTGACGGCGACCGTGAAGCAGAACGCCGATCATGCGGTCGAAGCGCAGGCCTGCGCGGACGACGCGAGCGAGATCGCGACGCGCGGCGCGACGGTCGTCGGCGAAGTGATCGGCACGATGAACGAGATCGACCGGAGTTCGCAGAAGGTTGCCGACATCATCGGCACGATCGAGGGCATCGCATTCCAGACCAATATCCTCGCGCTGAATGCGGCGGTTGAAGCCGCGCGTGCGGGCGAGCAGGGCCGCGGCTTCGCGGTGGTCGCGGGCGAGGTGCGCACGCTTGCGCAGCGTTCGGCATCCGCGGCGAAGGAAATCCGCACGCTGATCGGCGAATCGGTGGAGCGCGTGGCGATGGGCTCGCGGCTCGTCGGCGTGGCCGGTGACACGATGCAGGACATCCAGCAGGCGATCGGCCGCGTGACGGGCATCATGACCGAGATCGCCGCCGCGTCGAACGAGCAGCGCGACGGGATCGAACAGGTGAACCGCGCGGTGTCGCAGATGGATCAGGTGTCGCAGCAGAACGCAGCGCTGGTCGAGCAGGCGGCAGCGGCTGCGGCG
>NZ_JAGIXF010000130.1:0-13274 GCF_021483755.1 Burkholderia sp. WTPI3
ACCGGCGCGGACGGGATCGAATCTCGGAAAGGAACGATCATGAAGATCGAAGGTGCAGTCGTTTTCATCACGGGCGCGAACCGCGGGCTTGGCCGCGAGTTCGCGAAGCAGGCGCTCGAACGGGGCGCGCGCAAGGTCTATGCGGGCGCACGCGATCCGGCCAGCGTGACGCTGCCGGGCGTGGTGCCCGTGAAGCTCGACGTGACTGACCCGGCGGCGGTCGCCGCGGCCGCCGACGCGGCGCGCGACGTCACGCTGCTGATCAACAACGCGGGCATCGCGCGGCTTGGCAGCCTGACCGACGACGGCGCGGTCGACGCATTGCGCGCTCACCTGGAGACCAACGTGTTCGGGATGCTGGCGATGTCGCGCGCGTTCGCGGGAACGCTCGCCGGCCACGGCGGCGGCGCGATCCTGAACGTGCTGTCCGTCGCGAGCTGGGTGAACCGGCCGATCCTGTCGGGCTACGGCGTGTCGAAATCGGCCGCGTGGGCGCTGACCAACGGGCTGCGGCATTCGCTGCGCGAGCAACGCACGCAGGTGGTCGGGCTGCACGCCGGCTTCATCGATACGGACCTGACGCGCGGCCTCGACGTACCCAAGGCGACGCCGGCCGACGTCGTGCGCCAGGCCTACGACGCGATCGAATCCGGAGCGGAGGAGGTGTCCACCGACGACTTCACGCGGCAGGTGAAGGCCACGTTGTCGGACGGTGTGTATCTGGACGAGGCGGCGCCGGTCTGACGCCGCTCGTGGAAGACGACCCGCCGCCCGCGCTCGCGCGCGGCGGGCCCGGTCGTCAGACCGTCGTGTCGATGATGCCCGGGATCTTCACGTCCGGGTTCACGTCCGCGTCGTAGTCGACGCCGGCGATCTCGAAGCCGAACAGACGCAGGAATTCGGTCTTGTAGCCGGCGAAGTCGGTCATCTCGTACAGGTTCTCGTTCGTCACCTTGTCCCACATCGCGACGACCTTGCCCTGCACTTGCGGATCGAGCTCCTTGTAGTCCGCGCGCAGGCGGCCTTCGTCGTCGCTGTGCGGCGTCGCGCCGTACAGGCTGTCCTTCAGGAGCCCGTACACCTGCTCGATGCAGCCTTCGTGCGTGCCGGTTTCCTTCATCACCTTGAACAGCAGCGACAGGTAGAGCGGCATCATCGGGATCGCCGAGCTCGCCTGCGTGACGACGGCCTTCAGCACCGACACGCGGGCATCGCCGCCGAGCGCGGCCAGCTTGTCGCGGATCGACAGCACCTTCTTGTCGAGATCCTTCTTCGCTTCGCCGATCGAGCCGTTCCAGTAGATGTCGTGCGTGATCTGCTCGCCGAGATACGTGAACGCGGTCGTCTTCGCGCCGTCGGCCAGCACGCCGGCTTCGGCCAGCGCGTCGATCCACATCTGCCAGTCCTCGCCGCCCATCACGGCGACGGTGCCGTCGATCTCTTCCTGCGTGGCCGGCTCGAGCGACACTTCGCGGATCACTTCCTTGTCGGTGTCGAGGCCGCGGAACGTGACCGACTTGCCGACCGGCTTGAGCGTCGAGCTGATGGTTTCGCCCGTCTTCGGATGCGTGCGGCGCGGTGCCGCGAGGCTGTAGACAACCAGATCGACCTTGCCGAGATCCTGCTTGATGGTGTCGATCGTGACCTGCTTGACCTTGTCGGAGAATGCGTCGCCGTTGATGCTGCGCGCATAGAGCCCCTTTTCAGCGGCGAATTTCTCGAATGCGGCGCTGTTGTACCAGCCGGCCGTGCCCGGCTTCGTTTCGCTGCCGGCGCGCTCGAAGAACACGCCGAGCGTGTCCGCGCCCGAGCCGAATGCGGCCGAGATCCGGGCGGCGAGGCCGTAGCCGGTCGACGCGCCGATCACGAGCACCTTCTTCGGGCCGTTGGCGATCGGGCCGTGCGAAGTCACGTAGTCGATCTGTTCCTTGACGTTGGCTTCGCAGCCGACCGGATGAGTCGTCACGCAGATGAAGCCACGCACGCGCGGTTTGATGATCATTGGGAACCTCTAGTCAGAAAGGCGCGGACGGCCTGAAATCGGAAAAATCCCGCGCATTGTAATGGAAGCGGGCAGGCGGGGCGGCAAAGGCGGGCGGTAACGGCGACCGCAGCCGTGCGGGGGCCGGGCTATCCGGGCAGCGCATCGCGTCTTCGCCGATTAATTTCTCTCTTGACAGAAATGACTGAAAAAACTAAATTTTCCGACATGGAACTCACACCGATTGCCGAACGATTCATTCTCCACTGGGGCGAAATGGGCTCGCGGTGGGGCGTCAACCGCACCGTCTCGCAGATCCACGCGCTGCTGTATCTGGCCGGGCGGCCCATCGCGGCCGACGAGATCGCCGAGACGCTCAACGTCGCGCGCTCCAACGTCAGCACGAGCCTGAAGGAACTGCAGTCCTGGCGGCTAGCGAAGGTCGTGCACGTGCTGGGCGATCGCCGCGACCATTTCGAGACGTCGACCGACATCTGGGAACTGTTCAAGCTGATCGTCGAAGGGCGGCGCCAGCGCGAGATCGAACCGACGCTCACGGTGCTCCGCGATTGCCTGACGAGCCCCGAGATCGCCGAAGAAAGCCGCGAGACCGAACAGCGCATCCGCGACACGCTGCAGTTCGTCGAGACGCTCACGACCTGGTCGGACGAAATGCTGCGGTTGAAGCCGGACACGCTGATGAAGGCGCTCGGCATCGGCGCGAAGATCAGCCAGACGGTCCGGCGCAAGTCGTCGAAGTAGGCGGCACCGGACGTGCGGGCAGACAGCCCGCTTTTTTTGGAGTTCATATTTCTGTCTTTACAGAAGTAACTGTAAATAAAGGATGACGATGACCATGACCATGGCCTTGCTGTCGAATCGCCGGCATGCCGCACGACGGAGTGCGACATGAACATCCTCGTCTGCGGCGCGAACGGCTTCATCGGGCGGGCGCTGAGCGCGCGGCTCGAAGCCGGCGGCCACCGCGTGCTGCACGGCGTGCGTCGCGCGGCCGGCCCGCGCGACGTCGAAATCGACTTCGCGAAGGACGTCGACGCCGATGCATGGCGGGCCCGGCTGGACGGCGTCGACGTGGTGATCAACGCGGTCGGCATCCTCGCCGACCGGCGCGGTGCGGCGCTGGACACCGTGCATCGGGCGGCGCCGTGCGCGCTCTTTACCGCGTGCTTGCTCGCGAAATACGGCGTATCGCGCTGCCGAGCCCGCTGGTCGGGGCGGCGGCCATGCTGTCCGGCGCGATTCCGGGCGCGATGCTGACCCGCGACACGTGGACGATGCTGCGCGGCGGCAACACGGGCAACCCCGCGGCCATCGCGGCCGTGCTCGGCCGGCCGCCGCGCGGGCTGCGACATTTCATCGGCGCGGACGCGGTCGTGCTGCGCCACGACGCGCTCGCGATGTGGCGGCGGCCGTTGCTGCTCGGCGCGCTTGCAATCGTCTGGATCTGGACGGCCATCGTCAGCGCATTCGTCCATCCGCGGAGCGACAGCCTGGCGATGCTCGCGCACGCCCACCTGACCGGGCTGCCCGCGTTGATCGCGCTCTACGCGGCATGCGCGCTGGACTTCGCGTTCGGCGTGGCGACCGTCGTCGTGCCGTCCCGCCGCCTGTGGGTCGCGCAAGGCGCGCTGATCGTCGCGTATTCGGCCGTCATCGCGGTCACGATGCCGGCCCTGCTCGCCGAGCCGTTCGGCCCCGTGCTCAAGAACGTGCCGATTCTCGCGATCCTGTTGATCCTGTTTGCCGAAGAGAAATAAAAATGAATATCTATCTGATCGTCAAGACGCTGCATATCCTGTCCTCGGTGCTGATGGTGGGCACCGGTTTCGGCACCGCGTTCTACCTGTTCTTCGCGAACCGTACGCGCTCGGTGCCGGCGATCGCGGCCGTGTCGCGTCTCGTGGTGCGCGCGGACTGGTGGTTCACGACGCCGGCCGTACTGTTCCAGCCCGCGTCCGGGTTGTGGCTCGCGCATACGGCCGGCTGGCAGTGGGATACGCCGTGGCTCGTCGCGTCGATCGTGCTGTATGCGATCGCGGGGGTGTGCTGGCTACCGGTCGTGTGGCTGCAGATCGAACTGGCCTCGATGGCGAAGCTCGCATACGCGAACGGCGACGCCATCTTGCCGGAGCGCTACTGGCGCTATGCGAAGCGCTGGGAGCTGCTCGGCTATCCGGCATTCTTCGCAATGATGACCGTCTACTTCCTGATGGTGCTCAAGCCGATGTAAGCGCGTTGCCGCCGCGCAGGTGCGGTGGGGGTAAGCAGTTCCGCGCAGTCGATCGATTCAGGATGCTTGCGATAAAAAGAAGGAGTGCAAAGCATGAGTTCGAATGAACTGGTTCTTTACTTCGACGGGCGGTGTCCGTTATGCGCGGCGGAAATCAGGCGTCTCGGCGCGCGGGACAGGCAGCACCGGCTGGCCTTCGTCGATATCGCCGAGCCGGGCTTCGATCCCGCGCCGCTGGGCGTCGACCTTTCCGCCATGAATCGCGAGCTGCATGCGCGCCTGCCCGACGGACGCATGCTGATCGGCATGGACAGTATCGTGGCCGCCTATACGCTGGTCGGGCGTCACGGGCTCGTCTGGCTGTTGCGCGCGCCGGCCGTGCGCGACGTGTTCGCGCCGCTGTATCGCCGCGTCGCGCGCAACCGGTACGCCGTGTCGCGCTGGCTCGGGTATCGCACCGAAGCGCGCTGCGATACCCGGGCGTGCGGTAGCGGCACGGCCGCTCAAGGTACGGCGACGGATCGGCCCGCGCGCGACGACATGCGTCGCATCGTCGTGAACTGGATGTATGCGGCGGCGATCGTGCATCTGCTCGTCGGCACGGCGCTTCCGTGGGTCGCCGGGGCGTCGTGGCTCGACACGTATCACCGGCGCATCGAGTTGCATTTCTGGGCCGCAACGGCGCCCGACGCGGCGCGCGCGCAGCAGATCTGGTGGCTGTCGCTGTTCGGCGCGACGCTGCAATGCGCATCGGTCTGGATGCTGGCGCTCGTTCACCTCGGCAATCGGCTGCGCAGACGCGAAGTGTGGGGATGGCTGCTGGCCGGCCTGTTGATCTGGGCACCGCAGGACCTGCTGTTGTCGTTGCACGCGCAGGCAGGGAGCCACGTGGCAGCCGATGTTGCGGCGCTCGTCGCGATGGTGCCGCCGCTCGTCTGGTTGTGGAGGAGGGATACCGCATGAACACGCTGCCGGCTTTTCACTGGGCACTCGACCTGCTGATCGTGCAGGGCGCGATGGGCGCATTCGATACGCTTTACCACCACGAACTCACGCAGGACCTGCCGCACCGCCCGCGCGCGCGGCTCGAACTGACGATTCATGCGGCGCGTTCCGTGCTCTACGGTGTCGTGTTCGCGTCGATCGCGAACGTCGCCTTTCACGGCGCGTGGGTGGCGGCCGTCGCGGCGGTCGTGCTCGTCGAAGTGGCGCTGACGTTGTGGGATTTCGTCGTCGAGGACCAAAGCCGCAAGCTGCCCGCGACCGAGCGCGTGCTGCACACGCTGCTGGCCGTCAACGGCGGGGCGCTGTTCGGGATGCTCGCGATGCAGCTGGCCGCGTGGGCACACGAACCGACCGCGTTGCGCGCGCTCGATTCCGGCTGGCGCGGCTGGCTGCTCAGCCTGTTTGCCGTCGGCGTGACGCTGTCGGGCATCCGCGACGGGATCGCGGCCTGCCGGGTCGCGCGGCGGGCGCCGGCCGCCAATCCGTTCGCCGGGCAGCCGGCCGGCAACGTGCTCGTGACCGGCGGGACCGGCTTCATCGGCGAAATCCTTGTGAACCAGTTGCTCGATGCGGGACATACGGTCACGTTGCTGGCGCGCGATCCGCTGCGTGCGGCCTGCCAGTTTCACGGCCGGGTGCGCAGCGTGACGTCCGCCGCGCAGTTGCAGCCGCACGAGCATTTCGACACGGTCGTCAATCTCGCGGGCGCGCCGGTGCTGGGCGCGCGCTGGAGCACGCGGCGCCGGGCGCTGCTGCTCGCCAGCCGTGTCGGCGTCACGCAGGCGCTGATGCGCTGGGTCGAGACCGCCGAGGTCAAGCCGCGCACGTGGATCCAGGCGTCGGCGATCGGCTACTACGGCGTGCGGCCGGCCGACGAGCGGCTCGACGAGAACAGCAGTGCCGGCAGCGGCTTCATGTCGGCGTTGTGCCGGCAGTGGGAACAGACGGTGCAGCCGCTCGAGCGGTACGGGGTGCGTACGGTGGTGCTGCGGCTGGGCATCGTGTTCGGCCCCGGCGGCGCGTTGCGTCCGATGCTGCTGCCGCATTACGTCGGCATGGGCGGCCGGTTCGGCGACGGCGCGCAGGTGATGAGCTGGATTCACCGGGACGACGTGCTGCGGATCATCGCGCGCGCGATGTCGAATGGCGGCATGCGCGGCGTCTACAACGCGGTCGCGCCGGTGGCCTTGACCCAGCGCGAGTTCGTGCAGGTCGTCGCGAAGGTGTTGCGGCGTCCCGCCTGGCTGCACGTGCCGGCCGCACCGCTGCGCCTGGCGATGGGCGAGATGGCCGGGCTGCTGCTGGACGGGCAGCGCGTGATGTCGGCACGGCTGCATCAGGACGGATTCATGTTCCGGTTCCCGACGGCCGAGCACGCGTTGCGCGACCTGACCGATCGGCCGCACACCGATTTTGCGCGCGCGGCCTGCCGTTTGCGCCGAGGTCGTGTATAAATTCGGCGGATACCCGTTCGGGCCTGTCGAGTGTCCCGAACGCCTTGCATCCGACCTCACAAGGAGACTGCATGCTGCACGTCCTCGGCAAGATCCCGTCCATCAACGTCCGCAAGGTGCTGTGGCTGTGCACCGAGCTGAACCTGCCGTTCGAACAGGAAGACTGGGGCTCGGGCTTCCGCACGACCAACGACCCGACCTATCTCGCGTTGAATCCGAACGCGCTCGTCCCCGTGATCAAGGACGACGATTTCGTGCTTTGGGAGTCGAACACGATCATCCGCTACCTCGCGAACCGGTATGGCGGCGATGCGCTGTATCCGGCCGAGCCGCAGGCGCGCGCGCGGGTCGATCAGTGGATCGACTGGCAGGCGGCCGACCTGAACCGTTCATGGGTGGGCGCATTCCTCGGCCTCGTGCGCAAGTCGCCCGATCATCAGGATCCGGCGGTGATCGCGCAGTCGATCGCGGGCTGGACGAAGCTCATGACGGTACTGAACGCGCAGCTCGAAGCGACCGGCGCATACGTGGCCGGCGACCACTTCACGCTCGCCGACATTCCGATCGGCCTGTCGGTGAACCGCTGGTTCGGCACGCCGTTCGAGCACCCGGATTTCCCGGCGGTGAAGCGTTACATCGACCGTCTCGCGACGCGCGAAGGCTTCAAGCTGTACGCGGGCAGCGCGAATCCGTAATGCATCGCGAGTAGCAGGCGCGGCGCGGTGCGGCGGCACGGCGTTGGCCGCCGCCGCCGTGTCACCGCCCGCATCACGGAAGCCGCGCGCCGGCCGTCACGCGCCCGGCGCGGGCACGGCGTCGAGCACGCGCTCGAGAAACCTTTCGTGATTCCACGCGGATTCCGGTCGCGACAGCCCGAGCCGCACGACCACCAGCTGGCGGCTCGGCACCACGCTCACGAACTGGCCTTCGTGGCCGACCGCATGAAACGCGTCGGCGGGCAGGGCTCGCGCATCCGGGCCCGTATCGTTGAACGGCTCCGGCACTTTCACCCACAGATGTGCGCCGAATTCCTCGTGCGGCGACAGCGGCGTCGCGCGCGTCAGGTAGCGCACCCAGCCTTTGGGGAGCAGCCGCTGCCCGTTCCACATGCCGTCCTGCAGCAGAAACTGCCCGAAGCGCGCCCAGTCGCGCGCGCTCGCATACATGAACGACGCGCTGCCGAGCGTGCCGGACGCATCGGGCTCGAACACCGCGCTGCGCATCCCGAGCGGCGCGAACAGCGCGCGGCGCGGAAACGCGAGGTAGTCGTCCTCGGTGCCGCCCGTCGCGACGCGCATCACGCGCGCGACGATCGCGCTCGTGCCGCTCGAGTAGTGCCACTGCGTGCCGGGCTTCACGGCGAGCGGTTTTGACGACGCGAAGCGCGCGGTGTCGGGCTGCGTGAACAGCATCACCGCAACGTCGGACAGCGGGTCGTCATAGTCCTCGTTGAATTGCAGGCCGCTCGTCATCCGCAGCAGCTCGTCGAGCGTGATCGCCGCGCGCGGATCGCCGCTGCCGCGCCATTCGGGCAGCAGTGCCGACGCATCCGGCGACAGCTTGTGTTGCGCGACGAGCATGCCGACGAGCGCGGCCGTCACGGTCTTCGTCATCGACCAGCCGGGCAGCGGCGTGTCGGCCGTGAAGCCGCGCGCATAGCGTTCGGCGATCACCTGGCCGCGCCACATCACGACGATGGCACGCGTGCGCCGCGGCCGCGCCGGATCGGGTTCGTCGAACGCACGATCGAGCGCGGTCTGCAGCTTTCGTGCGTCGATGCCGGCGGGCGGCACGATCGGCTCGACGGGCGCCGCTTGCGCGGGCGGCGGGTCGGGGAAGGGCGGCAGCGCGGCCGGCAGCACGCCGGGCGACGGCCCGAGCGCGAGCGTGCAGCCGAGCCCGGGCCTGAAGTCCGCTTCGCGTTGCGCGAAGCCGGCGAAGGTCGCGACGGCGCGACGATGCTCGGGATCGATCGACGGGCGCACCAGTTTCAGGAGCGGATGCACGCCGGCCATGATGTCGATGTCGATCACCGATGCGGCCGGACGGCCCGACACGAACACGCCGGAGCACAGCGCTTTCGCCGCATAGCCGGTCGCGATCGGCGCGAGCCGGGACAGCATGTAGCCCGTGTAGCCGATCGCGGCAACGACCGCGAGCGCCGCGCCGCGCAGGATCAGCGATTTGATGGACATCGTCATGCGCGAGCGTCCTCGGTGGCGTGCCGGCCGGCAACGATGCGGCAGTGTCGCAGGTTCCGGCGACGCGGCGCAATCGCGGTTGCGTGACGAATGGATGGCGGCCGCGTGCGCTTTCCGGTCGCGCGCTTTGGCGATCGGCGGGCCGGCACGGCAAAGGACGGGTTGAACTCGGACGAGGCGTCGGCCGATAATCGTCCGGCATTGCTCTTCTACCTGTCAAACCGCTATCGGAAAACGCCATGACCTACGACAACAACAACCCGTTCGCCAAGATCCTGCGCGGCGAACTGCCGTGCGTGAAGGTCGCCGAAGACGACGAAACCATCGCGATCATGGATCTCATGCCGCAGTCCGACGGTCACGTGCTCGTGATTCCGAAGGAGTCGGCCGCACAGATTTTCGATCTGTCCGGCGAGGCGGCCGCGGCCGGCATCCGCATGGCGCAGCGCATCGCGGCGGCCGTGCGCGCGGCGCTCGGACCGGACGGCGTGTTCATCGGCCAGTTCAACGGCGCGGCGGCGGGCCAGACGGTTCCGCACGTGCATTTCCACGTGATCCCGCGCTGGGAAGGCGTCGAATTGCGGATGCACGCGCGCGACATCGCCGACGCGGCGGCGCTCGAATCGGTCGCGCAGCGCATTCGCGCCCATTTCGTGTAACGCGGGCACGGCTCGCCTGTGGGTGGCGCGGGGCGCATCTGTATCAGCGGTGACGCGAGGTAACACGTGTAACCGCTCGCGAAACTCGCCCGCGCGGGCCCGGCGCTAGACTCGGCGCATTGTTTCATCGAGCGACAGGAAGGGCGGATCGCCTCTTCGTGCCGGTCGTCGCAGGTCGCGGCGGTCCGGCTTTCGCAAGGTGCCACGTGTCCTTTTCGCCGGGAATCGAGCCATGTACAAAGTCCTCATCACGTTTGCGCTGATCGGCGGCCTGTCCGGCTGCTACGTTGCGCCGCCTTATGGGTATGCGCCCGCGCCGGGCTACTACGGTTATGCGCCGGCGTATTACGCACCGCCCATCAGCGTCGGGATCGGCGGCAACTTCCGCATCCGCTGAGCAGGCGGTGCACGCATGCGGGCCCGGCCCGCGTGCTGCGCCGTACATCGAGCAGCCGTGTCGTTCGGCGCCGTGGCGCCATCGGCAGGGTCGACGCGCGCACCGTGTCGCGGCGCGCGTGCGCATCGCTTGCCCGGGTTCCCGTACTTCACAGGAAAGCCCATCCCGGCGAGGCAGCCATGTCCGTCATGCGCAAGGTCGCAATCGTGTCGAGCGTCTCCACGCTCGTCTATCTCGGGCTCGCCGTGCTCGGCATCGGCGGGTTCGCCGCCTTCTTCTCCCATCCGCAACTGACCGCTGTCGCCGTCGTGACGTTCGCGCTGGCCTGCGCCGCGATGTTTAGCGAAGGCAACCTGAGCGCTGGCGAGCGCGAGAACCGCGACAACCGCTGGGTGCTCGCGGCATTCGGGGCGAGCGGGTTCCTGCTGGCCTATCTGCCCGCGCTGACCGACCGGCTCGACGTCTGGACCTTTGGCGGCGATGCGGTGCGGTGGCTCGGCGTCGTGCTGTACGTCGCGGGCGGGGTGCTGCGCATCTGGCCCGTATTCGTGCTCGGCAAGCGCTTCAGCGGGCTGGTTGCCATCCAGCCGGGCCATACGCTGGTCACGGGCGGTATTTATCGCCACATCCGCAACCCGAGCTATCTCGGCCTGCTCGTCAATTCGATCGGCTGGGCGTGCGCGTTCCGCTCGGGCGTCGGCCTGCTGCTGGTCGCGCTGATGCTGGTGCCGCTGGTCGCGCGCATCCGCTCCGAGGAAGCGCTGCTGCGCGCACAGTTCGGCGCCGAATACGACGCGTACTTCGCGCGAACCTGGCGCCTGCTCCCGGGCCTGTACTGACCCTCATCAATTCCGGATGGCCGGTTGAAGCCGGCACCGCGCGCCGCTCCTTCCCGATGTGTTGCCACGTGTGTCTCGGCAGGGCGATTCCGGTGCCCACGGCCATTCCGCCGAGGTGGGCCGAAATCGCGCGAACGCCCGTCCGGCGGTCGTTTGCGGATTCTCAACCGGCCCGCCGGAGCGTCCATTTTCGTAAACAACTTGTTACCAGAATGTCGACGGCAAGGAGGCGGGAGCGGTGCTATTCTTCGCCGCAAGCTCATTGAAATGAATTGGTCCGGGATTCGGCACAATGCCTGAATCGATGTCGATCGGTTCAGATCGTCGTAGCGAGCGGACCTTCGATAACCAGATTGCGAACAAGGAAGAATACGGGAATGTGGAAGAAAATCGCCCCCGCTCTCGTCGTCGCCGCCCTGGCTGGCGCGACCGCACTGCCGGCAATGGCCGGTGACTTGAACAACGCGCTTGGCGGCGCGCTCGGCGGGGTTGCCGGCGCGGCTGTCGGCGGCGCGGTCGGCGGCAGCACGGGCTCCGTCATCGGCGGTGCGATCGGCGGCGGCGCCGGCGGCGCCGTGACGTCGAACCGTCGCGAGCGCACCGGCGCGATCATCGGCGGCGCCCTCGGCGGCGGCGCGGGTACCGCGGCCGGCAACGCGATGGGCGGCCGCACGGGCGGCCTGCTGGGTGCGGCAGTCGGCGGCGGCGCCGGCGCTGCGCTCGGCGGCAACATGTCGCGCAGCTCGTACGAGCGCGATCATGGCTATCGCCACCGCAAGCATCGCCACAACCGTCACTGGGACTGAGCGCCACGGGCGCGGCGCGGTGCGCGGCTTGCGTACCGGCGCGCCCGATGCGTCAGCACCCGATCCGATGGTCGGACCGGCAGCCTGAGCCGGGCCGCCATCGCCGGCCGGACCGGCCACCTTCCGCGGTTTCAGCAGTTCATCGTGTCAGCCCCGATCGACGGGCCGGCATTCTTTCCCTTCCGCTCGACCTCTCCCGCCAGGCGACGACATCGCCGGTTGCATCCCCGTGTGCCCGATGCACGTCATTCATTGTCACGCCACGTCCTGAAGCCGACGCGCACGCGTGATCGAAGCAGCGCGGCATCTGCTTGCCCATCATTCGCGTGATCGTCCGCATCGCGTCCGCGCCGGACATTTCACCTGCACCGCATCCACGAGCCCGCGCATCAGGATTTCCCTGATACGCAAACCGCGCGACATGCCTGTTCACTGGCCGTCGCGGGCGCTGGCCGGTAGTGGGAAATCGAATGGATGTCATCGCAACATTTAATTGGTCGATCGGGATCGACTTCGCTATCGTCAGCGCTGCCCGCGTACGGAATCGAACCGTGCCGTCCCCCGTGCCCCGCCGCATGACCCCGGGTGTTCGCGGCCCGGCCGCCGGACCCACAAGCATGGGTCGCTCCGTCCGCTGAACCGGACGGACCCGTCGCGAAGCCTGGCCGACCGAACGAAGGCGCACGCGCTTTCAAGCCACCCCGGCAACGATGTTCCGCCGCCGCATGCGTGCCCCACGCGCCTGTGTGCCGCGGTTGGCGTTTTCTCCCGGGGCCGGACCAACCCATTGCCTGGATGCTCTATGTCTAAGACAACGTATTACGCGCCGCATGGCGGCCACCCGCCGCAGACCGATCTGCTGACCGATCGCGCGATGTTCACCGAGGCGTACGCGGTCATTCCGAAGGGAGTGATGCGTGACATCGTCACGAGCTGGCTGCCGTTCTGGACCAACACGCGCCTGTGGGTGATCGCGCGTCCGCTGTCGGGTTTCGCCGAAACCTTCTCGCAGTACATCGTCGAAGTGAACCCGGGCGGCGGCAGCGACAAGCCCGAGCAGGACAAGAACGCGGAAGCCGTGCTGTTCGTCGTCGAAGGCGAAGCCGAGCTGACGCTGCAGGGCAAGAAGCACACGCTGAAGCCGGGCGGCTACGCATTCATTCCGCCGGGTGCCGACTGGACGCTGCACAACGTCAGCGATGCAGCCGTGCGTTTCCACTGGGTTCGCAAGCACTATCAGGTCGTCGACGGCATTCCGCTGCCGGAAGCGTTCGTGACCAACGAGCAGGACGTCGAGCCGATCCCGATGCCGGGCACCAACGGCGCATGGGTGACGACGCGCTTCGTCGACATGAGCGACATGCGTCACGACATGCACGTGAACATCGTGACGTTCGAGCCGGGCGGCGTGATTCCGTTCGCTGAAACGCACGTGATGGAGCACGGCTTGTACGTGCTCGAAGGCAAGGCCGTCTATCGCCTGAACCAGGACTGGGTCGAGGTGGAAGCGGGCGACTTCATGTGGCTGCGCGCGTTCTGCCCGCAGGCCTGCTATTCGGGGGGGCCCGGCCGCTTCCGTTACCTGCTGTACAAGGATGTGAACCGTCACATGAACCTGACGCTGAACCCCGCGCGCTGAGCATCGCGCAGGTAGTCGGATGTGAAAGCCTGCCGGTGAATT
>NZ_JAGIXF010000131.1:0-13136 GCF_021483755.1 Burkholderia sp. WTPI3
CGCGGCCGCCGGATCGTCCTTCGACACGTGCGGCTCCAGCACGCGGCGCAGCGCCGCCGCATCGGCATTGCCGTTCATCGTCAGCCGCACCGCCTGCGCGTAGCGGCTGCGTGCGCGCTCGAGATCCATCACCGTGTCGGCCGTGAAGCGGATGCCGCCCGTGAACGCATCGTTGCGCGCCTGCCCCTGCACGATCAGCAGTTCGTCTTCCTTGAACAGCGCCTTGTTCGCCTCGAACTGTTCGTTGAAGATCGTGATCTCGCACTGGCCCGAACCGTCGTCGAGCAACGCGATCAGCATCTTGCCGCGCTGGGTCATCTGCGTGCGCAGCGACGCGATGATGCCCGCGACGAGCTTGTCGCGCCCTTCCTTCAGGTCGCCGATCTTCTGCCTCACGAACCGGCGCACCTCGTCGCGATACGCGTCGAACAGGTGGCCGGACAGGTAGAAGCCGAGCGCGCCCTTCTCTTCCTGCAGGCGCTTCTTGTCGTCCCACGCGGGTTCGTCGACGAGCGCATGCGCGTGCGGCGACTCGGCGCCCATGTCGAACAGGCCGGCCTGCATCGCGTTGGCCGCGGCCTGCTCGGCTGCTTCCATCGCGAGCGGCACCGACGCGAGCAACTGCGCGCGGTTCGCGTTCAGCGCATCGAATGCGCCGGCGCGGATCAGCGCCTCGACCGTGCGACGGTTGACGACGCGCCGGTCGATCCGCTCGCAGAAGTCGAACAGGTCGGTGAACGGCTTTTCCTCGCGCGCACGCAGGATTTCCTCGATCGCGTTCTGGCCGCTGCCCTTCACCGCACCGAGGCCATAGCGGATCGTGCGCGAGCGCTTGCCGTCGGCTTCGGCGACAGGCTCGAACCGGTAATGCGACTGGTTGATGTCCGGCGGCAGCACGGCGAGGTTGTTCACGACACAGTCGTCGAACAGGATCTTCACCTTGTCGGTGTCGTCCATCGCGAGCGTCATGTTGGCCGCCATGAATTCGGCCGGATGGTGCGCCTTCAGCCACGCGGTGTAATACGCGAGCAGCGCATAGGCCGCCGCGTGCGACTTGTTGAAGCCGTAGCCCGCGAACTTCTCCATCAAGTCGAAGATCTCGTCGGACTTCTCGCGCGTGAGGCCGTTCTTCGCCGCACCCTCGGCGAAGATCTCGCGGTGCTTGACCATCTCCTCGGGCTTTTTCTTGCCCATCGCGCGGCGCAGCAAGTCGGCGCCGCCGAGCGAGTAGCCGCCGATGATCTGCGCCATCTGCATCACCTGCTCCTGATAGACCATGATGCCGTAGGTCTCTTTCAGGACGGGTTCGACGCGCGGATCCGGATAGTCGACCTTCTCGCGCCCGTGCTTCCGTGCGCAGAAGCTCGGGATCAGGTCCATCGGGCCCGGACGGTACAACGACACGAGCGCGATGATGTCCTCGAAGCGGTCGGGCTGCGCATCCTTCAGCATGCCCTGCATCCCGCGGCTTTCCAGCTGGAACACTGCGACCGTGTTCGCCTTCTTCAGGATCTGGAACGACGCCGGATCGTCGAGCGGCACCTGCGCGAGCGACCAGTCGGCCTTCGACGGGTCGAGCCGGCGAATGTAGCGCTCGGCCCAGTCGAGGATCGTCAGGGTCGTCAGACCCAGAAAGTCGAACTTCACGAGGCCGACGGCTTCGACGTCGTCCTTGTCATACTGGCTGACGACGCCGCCGTCGTCGCCCTGCGTGTACAGCGGGCAGAAATCGGTCAGCTTGCCCGGCGCGATCAGCACGCCGCCCGCGTGCATCCCGACGTTACGCGTCAAGCCCTCGACGCGCTGCGCGAGGTCGAGCAACTGGTGCACTTCGTCCTCGTGGTCGTAGCGCTCCTGCAGTTGCGGCTCTTCCTTCATCGCGTCGGCGATCGTCACGTGCTTGCCCGGCTTGAACGGGATCAGCTTCGCGACGCCATCGGTGAACATGTAGCCGAGATCGAGCACGCGCCCGATGTCGCGCACGGCCGCCTTCGCGGCCATCGTGCCGAAGGTGGCGATCTGCGACACGGCGTCCGCGCCGTATTTTTCCTTCACGTACTGGATCACGCGATCGCGGCCGTGCTGGCAGAAGTCGATGTCGAAGTCGGGCATCGACACGCGTTCCGGATTCAGGAATCGCTCGAACAGCAGGTTGTAGCGCAGCGGATCCAGATCGGTAATGCCGAGCGCGTACGCGACCAGCGAGCCGGCGCCCGAGCCCCGGCCCGGGCCGACCGGCACGCCGTTGTTCTTGGCCCAGTTGATGAAGTCGGCAACGATCAGGAAGTAGCCCGGGAAGCCCATCTTCGTGATGGTCCCGCACTCGAATTCGAGCCGCTTGTAATACGTGTCGCGCTGCGCATCGCGCTCCGCGGCGTCCGGATACAGCTGTTCGAGGCGTTTCTCGAGCCCCTCCTTCGACAGCTGCACCAGGTAGTCGTCGAGCGACATACCGTCCGGCGTCGGGAACAGCGGCAGCTTCGGCTTGCCGAGCTCGAGTTTCAGGTTGCAGCGCTTCGCGATCTCGACCGTGTTCGCCACCGCCGACGGCAGGTCGGCGAACAGCGCGACCATGTCGTCCTGCGTGCGGAAATACTGATCGGTCGTGAAGCGCTTCTGGCGCCGCGGATTCGCGAGCATGTCGCCTTCCGAGATGCACACGCGCGCTTCGTGCGCGGTGAAATCATCGCCGGTCATGAACTGCGTCGGATGCGTTGCCACGACCGGCAGCTTCAACGACGCGGCGAGCGTCGCTGCCTGCTGGATATACGTCTCGGCGCCCGGCTGGCCGTAACGCTGCAGCTCGATGTAAAAGCCGCCAGGGAACACCTTGGCCCAGCGCTCGGCGTGGCGGCGCGCCGCCTCTTCGTTACCGGCGGCAAGCGCGAGCCCAATGTCGCCCTGCTGTGCACCCGACAGCGCGAGCAGCCCTTGCGACAGCTCGCCTTCGAGCCAGCTCGCGTCGAGCTCCGCGCGACCGCGGTACTGGTTCGTGAGCCACGCCTTCGACAGCAGCTCGCACAGGTTCAGGTAGCCGACCTTGTCCTTCACCAGCAGCAGCAGGCGCGACGGTTTGTCGCGATCGTCCGGATTGGTGATCCAGACGTCGCAGCCGGCGATCGGCTTGATGCCCTTGCCGCGGGCTTCCTGGTAGAAACGGACGAGGCCGAATGCATTGCCGAGATCGGTGAGGGCGAGCGCGCCCTGGCCGTCCGCGGCCGCCGCCTTGACGATGTCGTCGAGACGCACGATGCCGTCGGCAATCGAGAATTCGGAGTGAACGCGAAGATGGACGAAGCGAGGATCTGACATGGGCGTTATTGTAGCCGCGTCGTCGCGCAGGCTGCCCAAAAAATCCCCCCGCCCGGCCGTCCGGCCGATGCGCGCGACCTCGGCCGAACGGCCGGGTGCCGGTGCGGGCCCGGTTTGCGGGATAATACGGGTTTTCGAATCTTCGCCCCGGCTTCGCACCCTTTTTTGCGGGGCCGCCGTGCGCCTCGCCGCACGGCCGCGGCCGTTTTCCCGTCGGACCATCATGACCATCGTCAACCTCGCCGCCTACCACTTCGTGTCGCTCGACGCGACCGAGCAATGGCGTCCGCTCGTCACCGCCCGCTGCAACGAACTCGGCCTGCGCGGCACGATCCTGCTCGCGCCGGAAGGCATCAACCTGTTCATCGCCGGCCCGCGCGAAGCGGCCGACGCGTTCATCGACTACCTCCGCCACGATCCACTGTTCGAAGGCAAGTTTGCGACGCTGCAGTTCAAGGAAAGCCTGTCCGACTCGCAGCCGTTTCGCCGGATGCTCGTGCGCCTGAAGCGCGAGATCATCACGATGAAGAAGCCGGCGATCAAGCCCGAGCTCGGCCGCGCGCCGTCGGTCGACGCGCGCACGCTGAAGGCGTGGCTCGACCGCGGCCACGACGATGCGGGCCGCCCGGTCGTGATGCTCGACACGCGCAACGCGTTCGAGATCGACGTCGGCACGTTCGACGACGCGCTCGACTACCGGATCGAGAAGTTCAGCGAGTTCCCGGAGGTGATCGACGCGAACCGCGCCGATCTCGAGGGCAAGACAGTCGTGTCGTTCTGCACCGGCGGCATCCGCTGCGAGAAGGCCGCGATCCACATGAAGGAAATCGGCATCGAGAACGTGTACCAACTCGAAGGCGGGATCCTGAAGTATTTCGAGGAAGTCGGCGGCGCGCACTATCACGGCGACTGCTTCGTGTTCGACTATCGCACCGCGCTGAACCCGCAACTGCAGCCGACCGAGAACGTCACGTGCTTCGCGTGCCGCGCGGTCGTCACGCCGCAAGCGCAGCAATCGCCGAGCTACGTGCCCGGCAAGTCGTGCCCGGCCTGCGCACAGGCGGCCAGCGCCGCGTAAGCGTGCGCCGCCCCACGCTTCGATGAACGGCTACCGCGGCCGCTTCGCGCCGTCGCCCACCGGCCCGCTGCATTTCGGCTCGCTGGTCGGCGCGCTCGCGAGCTGGCTCGATGCGCGCGCACACGGCGGCGCGTGGCTCGTGCGCATCGAGGATATCGACGGCCCGCGCACGGTGCCGGGCGCCGCCGACGACATCCTCGCGACGCTCGCGCATTTCGGCATGACACCCGACGAGCCGCCCGTGCGGCAAAGCACGCGCGATGCGCACTACGCGGTCGCGCTCGAGCAGCTCGTCGCCGCAGGGCTCGTGTATCCATGCGGCTGCACGCGCAAGGAAATCGCCGACTCGCTGCGCGCGGCACACGAGCGCCATACGACGCTCGCCTATCCTGGCACCTGTCGCACCGGCCTGCACGGCAAGCCTGCGCGTGCATGGCGGCTGCGCGTGCCGGACGGCGCAGACGCCATCGTCACGTTCGACGACCGCTGGCAGCACACGCAATCGCAGAACCTCGCAACCGAAGTCGGCGATTTCGTGCTGAAGCGCGCGGACGGCCAGTGGGCCTATCAGCTCGCGGTCGTGGTCGACGACGCCGACGCAGGCATCACGCACGTCGTGCGCGGGGCCGACCTGCTCGATTCGACCGCACGCCAGATCTATCTGCAACGCTGTCTCGGCGTGCCGACACCCGAATATCTGCACGTTCCCGTCGTCGTCGACGCCAACGGCGAAAAGCTCAGCAAGCAGACGGGTGCGACCGCGCTCGAGCGCGACGATCCGCTGCCGGCCCTTCGGGCCGCTGCCACACATCTCGGCCTGGCGGCCGATGGCGATCTATCGGGCAATACGCTGGATGCGTTCTATGCGGCCGCCACCGACGCGTGGGCACGCCGCTTCGGGCTGCGGGCCGGTTGAGCGGCTCGCCGGGCACCGGTTTGGTCTGCGGCAGCCGCCTCGCGATGCGGCCCGCGGTGCTAAACCCGGTCGCATGAAAGCGTGACAGAGCCGGAACGCCACGCTCGATGACGACGGTGCCGCAACACGTCGAAATCCTCGCTGCCGGCAATCAGAGTCCCCTTCAAATCGTCTCGCCCAATGAAAAACGGGCACATGCTCACCGCATGCACCCGTTTCTTCGGCGGCACTTGCGCGCCGCCCCACAGCGTATTCCGCCGCTTATGCAGACGGCTTGCGCGGCATCCCGAACCCACCGAGCAGTGCGGCGACCTGACGCTTCGGCCCCTTCTTCTCCGGGTGGTGCTCGGACTGCACTTCTTCCGGCTGTTTCGCCGACGCCGACGGTTCGTACGGCTTCAGGAAGAAATCGTCGACCGGCGGTTCATGGCGGCGGTGATGGCCGCGCTCGGAACCGCCCGGGCGCCGACCCGACGCACCGCGATGCTCTTCACGCTCGCGGCGGCCGCCGCGCTCGCCACGTTCACCACGCTCACCGCCGCGTTCGTCCTGACGATGACGCGCCGGCTTGGTCAGCGCGAGCGCCTGCACGTCGAGCGGACGCTTGATCAGCTTTTCGATATCGGCGAGCTGCTTGCGCTCGTTCGGGCTGCACAGCGACAGCGCATCGCCCGTCGCACCCGCGCGGCCCGTGCGGCCGATCCGGTGCACGTAGTCTTCCGCGCTGAACGGCAGGTCGAAGTTGATCACGGCCGGCAGTTCGGCGATGTCGAGGCCACGCGCGGCCACGTCGGTCGCGACCAGCGCCTCGATCTCGCCGCGCTTGAACGCGTCGAGCGCCTGCATCCGCTCGATCTGCGTCTTGTCGCCGTGGATCGCCGACGCGACCACGCCGTCGCGCTCGAGGTTGCGGGCGAGCCGGCTCGCGCCGATCTTGCTGTTGCAGAACACGATCACCTGCTTGAGCCCGCGCTCGCGCATCAGTTGCACGACGGCCGCCTGCTTGTCGCCTTCGGCGACGTCGTAGACGATCTGCGTGACGTTCGCATTGGTCGAGTTGCTGCGCGCGACCTCGATCGTCTGCGGGTTGCGCAGGTAGGTCGAGGCGAGTTTCTTGATTTCGCCCGAGAACGTGGCCGAGAACAGCAACGTCTGACGCTCCTTCGGCAGCAGGTTCAGGATGCGCTGCAGGTCGGGCAGGAAGCCCATGTCGAGCATCCGGTCGGCTTCGTCGAGCACGAGGATCTGAACCTGGCCGAGATTCGCCGTCTTTTGCTGCACATGGTCGAGCAGGCGGCCCGGCGTCGCGATCAGGATCTCGACGCCGCGGCGCAATTCGGCCATCTGCGGGTTCATGTCGACGCCGCCGAACACCACCGCGCTGCGCAGCGGCGTGTGCTTCGCATATGCGTGCACGTTCGCGGCAACCTGGTCGGCGAGTTCGCGGGTCGGCGTGAGAATCAGCGCCCGCACCGGGTGGCGCGCCGGAGACGCGCTCGTATTGGCCTGCGGCAGCAGCCGCTGGATGATCGGCAGCGAGAAACTCGCGGTCTTGCCGGTACCCGTTTGCGCGGCGCCCATGACGTCGCGGCCGGCGAGCACGACCGGAATGGCCTGCGCCTGGATCGGCGTCGGCGTCGTATAACCCTGCTCCGCAATGGCTTTCAGGATATCGGCGGCAAGGCCGAATTGATCGAAGGTTGCGTCGACGGGCTTGGCGACAGAATCGGACATGGTGGCGTTTCGCTCAAAAGGCGCGGCGGGGACATCGTGCGTCAGGCCGGCCGGGCCTGCGCTCATCACATTTCGGAAGTAGACGGAGCCGCGGCGCGCCGCGCGGCGCCGCTCTGGCGCTCGGAACCAGTTCAATTCGAACGTCGGCTCCCACAAGGCCGTGCGGACTCCGTTCGGCGCGAATGCCGGCGGAAAGGGCCGTATTGTAGCACTGCGCAGCCATCTGTCCGTGACAACGCCGCGAACGGCCCTGGTGGCGGTTCGCGGCGTACGCCGGCAGGCCGGGCGCGGGTCGATCCGGGATGCGATCGGGCCAGTCCGATCGGCAGGTTGGCGAAATTCGGGGTCGAATCTCGATCATTCCTGCCGACCTGCCGGGCGAGCCGGATCATCGCCCCGCCCTCCAACTCAACACCGAACCGGCCGACGCACCGCTTCCCGCACATCCGCATGCGCGTTCGACCGCGCGGCGATCAGCCCTTCTTCTTTTTCTTCTCGACCTGCACGCAGTCGCCGAGCAACGGCGGCGACTTCGGGTCGGCGATCTCGTCGCGCAGCGTCCCTTCCTTGCCCTTCGTCCACCACGTATAGCGTCCGGCCTGGTAGCGCACGCCCGATGCCGACACGGTGTCGACGAACAGCAACTGCTGGCCGTTGACCGGCACCAGCGCGAAACTCTGGGCGTTGCCCGCGTGCCAGTACGACACACGCACCGGCTGCTTCTGGTTCGCGCACTGGTACACGGCAATCTGGCGAGAATCGGCGTCGATTTCCTCGACGGTCAGTTGCGCGGCATGCGCGACGGAAACGGCGGTGCCGGCCAGCGCGAGCGCGGCGAAGGTTTGGCGAATCATGCAGGTCCTCTCACGAGACGGGGGGAAACGCGCCCTCGCGGGGCGCACGGTTATCGCTGGTTGTTGGTTATTCGTCCATGGTTCTTCGACGAGACTTCGCTCAGGGATCGATGACGTCGGCGCACGCATCGGTCGGTGCGGCCGCGACGTGGCCGACGAGCGGCACGATCTTCAGCCCGGCCGACGCGACCCGGCACGGCGCGGCCGCGAGACCGCAACCCGCGAGGCTCGCGACGAGCGCCAGCGCGGCACCCAGTCTGCCGATCCGTCGAATCGTTCCGATTTGCAACCACGTCGACGCCATCGCTTTCTCCTGGTTTTGCCGGTCAGCGCGTCGACACGGGCCGCACGGCCGCCGCCGCGCGCTTCGCGCGTTCGCGGGCTTCGTCGACGTTCGCACCGGTCGCGAGCGCGACGCCCATGCGCCGCTTCGCGAAGCTCTCCGGCTTGCCGAACAGGCGCAGGTCGGCGCCCGGCACCGCCAGCGCGTCGCGTACGCCTTCGAACGCAATGCCGCGCTCGTCGAGCCCGCCATAGATCACCGCCGACGCGGCCGGCGAGCCGAGCGCCGGATCGACCGGCAGCCCGAGAATCGCGCGCGCGTGCAGTTCGAATTCCGACTGGCGTTGCGACGCGAGCGTGACGAGACCGGTGTCGTGCGGCCGCGGGCTCACCTCGGAGAACCAGACTTCGTCGCCGCGCACGAACAGCTCGACGCCGAACATCCCGCGCCCGCCGAGCGCCTCGGTCACCTTGTGCGCGATCTCGCGCGACTTCTCCAGCGCGGCCGCGCTCATCGGCTGCGGCTGCCACGATTCGACGTAGTCGCCTGCCACCTGCACGTGGCCGACCGGCTCGCAGAAGTAGGTGCGCGTCTCGAGCGTCGCCGGATCGATCGCGCGCACGGTCAGTTGCGTGATCTCGTACTCGAAATCGATGAAGCCCTCGACGATCACGCGGCCGTGGTTCACGCGGCCGCCGGCCATCGCGTAGTCCCATGCGGGCTTGATGTCGGCTTCGGTCCGCACGACCGACTGCCCCTTGCCCGACGAAGACATCACCGGCTTCACGACGCACGGCATGCCGATCTTCGCGACGGCGGCGCTGAACGCGTCGAACGACTCCGCGAACGCATACGGCGACGTCGCCAGCCCGAGTTCCTCGGCCGCGAGCCGGCGGATGCCTTCGCGGTTCATCGTGAGCTGCGTCGCGCGCGCGGTCGGGATCACCTCGGCGAGGCCGGCGGCCTCGATCGCCGCGAGCGCGTCGGTCGCGATCGCCTCGATCTCCGGCACGATCAGGTGCGGACGCTCCGCCTCGACGATCGCGCGCAGCGCGGCGGCGTCCGTCATGTCGATCACGTGCGCACGATGCGCGACCTGATGGCCCGGCGCGTCCGGGTAGCGGTCGACCGCGACGACTTCGACACCGAGCCGCTGCAACGCGATGATGACTTCCTTGCCGAGTTCGCCGGCGCCGAGCAGCATGACGCGCGTGGCCGACGGAGAAAGCGGCGTACCGAGCCGCTGACCGATCTGCATGTGATTTCCCGCTGGTTCTGTTGGAGGACGAAAACGGCTTCGATGTTAACACGCGCATCCGCGCCGGCTTGGGCGGTTTCGTCGCGCAGCCGCCACGCCGCGCGAGGCTCGCGGGCGGGCTGCGAACGTTTTCACGCGTGAAGTGTCGGCTCGCCTCGCGCGGGGCGGGTGCGTTACTCTTACGCCTTGATCAGAATCCGATGAGGAACGAGGCTCATGTCCCACCTGTCCGCAGCCGCACACGCACGCACCGGCCTGCTTCGCCCGTTGCGCGCGCCGCTCTGCGCGTTGACGCTTGCCACGCTTCTCGCCGCCTGCGCGATGCCGACTCACCCCGATTCCGCCGCACCCGCACCCGACCCTTACAACCCCGCCGCCGTGCAACTGCTCGACGATACGAGCTGGGAACTCACGAGCTGGCTGAACGCCGACGGCACGCCGCGCACGATTCCGCACGGTGATAACGGCGAGCCGATCAAGCTCGCGCTGTCCGCCCAGTCGGGCATCCGGCAAGCAAGCGGTTTTTCGGGCTGCAATCGCTATATGGGAACCTATGCGCTGAAGAACGGCCTGCTGAGCTTCGGCCCGCTCGCCGGCACGCGCATGGCATGCCCGAACACGCTCGGCGGCGAACTCGAACACGCGTACCTCGACGCGCTCGCACACGTCCAGAAGACCGGCGTGCAGATGCGCGACCCGCAGCAGTTGCAGATCGTGACCGAAGCCGGTGCAACGCTGACCTTCACGCGCCGGAGCCCCTGATGCAACGCGCGGGTAAAGGCCGACCGGCCGCCTTTGCCGCGCGCGTACACCGGACGCATGCGTCCCGCGGCCGGAACGCGCGTCCGCGCGTCGATGCCGCCTTAGAGTCTTGTTCATCGGCCGGTTAAACTCGGCGGGTCGCGCACCGCGCTCCCCGCCCTCTTCCTGTTTCATCACAGCATGCATACGGTTGTCTTCGGCTGGTTCGGCATCTCCGCCGTCTGGTTCCTTCTTCTCTTCTGGCGTCTCGTTCAGGCGATGCTGCCCGGCGGCGGCGGACTCGCCGGCCGCGGCTCGATTCGCCTGTGGCTCGGCTTCGCGGCCGTGTTCGTCGCGAGCTGCACGCTGACGAGCCCATTGTCGGGCCCCGACACGAACGGGCTCGGCCATGCGTTCTCGACCGGCTTCGCGCACGTGCTCGGCCCGATCGGCACACCGGTCGCGATGGTCGTGCTGCTGCTCGCGGGGCTGCCCTGGCTGACCGGTATCGGCTGGCGGCAGTTCGCCGCGTGGGTCGACACGTCGTTCGGCGTCAAACTTGCGCGCGATGTCGACGACGACGATGCGCGCGGCGTCGCCGATCTGCCGCGCAGTGCGCTGCACCGCGACGACGACGTCGTGCAGCCGACCACCGCGCACACGGTCAACTCGATGGCGCCCCGGCAGAACGGCCGGTATTCGCGCCCGACGCTATGGAAGCCCGATCCGCAGGCGCGGCCGAAACCGCGCAGCAAGTCAGCGCCGCGTCCGCTCACGGAACCCGTCGCGCCGTCCGGCTGGCTGAAGCCGACGCCGGTCAATCGCGTGCCGACTCCACCCGTGCCCTCCACGACCAGCCCACTGCCGCCGCCGACGACCGGCAGCACCGCGAGCCTCGCGCGCGCCGCGGCGAACGCACAAGTGCCGCGCCCGGATCCCGCACCGCTTCCGGCCGGGTTCGAACCGGTACGGCCGCGACCGACCGCCGTCCGGCCTGCGGCTGCCGCGCTGAAACAACCGGCAGCACCCCGTACTTCGGTCACACCGCGGCCTGTCAGCGCGACGCCGCCGCACCCGTTCCCGTCGCCGGGCGTGCGGGCGTGCGCGGCGACGGGAACGGGTGCGGCCGGCAAGTCGGCCGATGCCGCACGACGCCGCCCCGCGCCGCCGACGCCCGCACGCGCGCCGCTCTACGCGTGGGTGCAACAACCGGCGGAGCCGATTACGCCGTCGCCGAGCGTTCATGACACGCTGCGCTCGATCGAGGCCAGCACCGCGCAGTGGGCGATGCTGGACAACACCCGCTCGACGAATGGATCGAACGCGACGGCAACCGCCGCGACCGCAGCCGGAGCGATCGCGGCGGCAAGCAGTGTCGCCGCGTCCGCATCGACTGCAGTGCCGGGCGGGTTCGTTCCGGCTACGCCGCAGATCGCACCGCACGACACGGATCGCCCGGACGAACACGCGGCTGTGCCGGCATACGACGACAATGCCCCGATCGTGCTCGATGCGTTCATGCCCGCCGAGCCGAGCGTGCAAGCGCATGCTGCCGCTTCGGGTGCCATGCTGTCCGGCCATACCGCGCAACCCGAGGTGTCGGACCTCCACGCCGGCACCGAAGCGCCGGCACAGCACGCGAACGACGAGAGTCGGCATGTCGCGGATGCGCCTGTCGCGCCGGCATTCCATACCTCCATCGACTTTGCACCGTGGGAAGACATCGTCAGCCCGCCGTTTGCCGCTATCGATGCGTCACGGAAACGCCCGATTGCCGCTTCGCCGGCGGTCAGCGCTGAACCGGTCGCGGCCGGCCAGTCTTCGATGGCCATCCCGTCCGCAGCAAGCGATACGGCTCGCAACTTCGATGCGAACGAAGCAGCAACCACCACCGGCATCGGCGCCCCGTTCGAATCGCAACCCGCGCTCTCTGCCGATACCACCATATCGGCAGATTCGGGACACAACACGCGTGACGTCCTGAGCGGCACGAATGGCATGAATGGTGCGAAGGCCGTCGAGCAAGTCGCGACGCCCTCTCATCCTCCAGTTTCGCCTGTTGCGGAAACACCGGCGCGCACACTTGCCGACGTGATGCCGGTTGCGGCGGCCACGCCCGCGCTCGCCGCGTCGAGCGCGGCACCGGCCCACGCCGTGACGGGAACCGTATGGAAAAATGATGCAGCCGTGAAAAACGTTGCAGCGGCTGCGCCGCTGTCCGTGAGCACGCAACGCCCCATGACACCGGCAATGGACGCCTCGCCCGCACCGTCGACTTCCGCGATCGCCGAACCTGCCTCGTCTAACGCCGCGACATCTACGCCGTGGTCGAGCCCGCTGTCGGCCCGCCCCTTCGCCGCTGCGCCGACTTCCTCGACTTCCTCGACCGCCGGCACATCGTCGCCCGTCGCCACGCCTGTCGTCGCGCCCGTTTCGGCTACGCCCGCACCGGCCATTACGCCGAACCGCACGCCTGCTGCCGTAGCGCCTTCATTTGGCGGCGTGACCAACACGGCATCGGGTTCGCCGTCGCAACCGGCCGCACCGGCCGTCGCATCGGTTGCACCGTCGGCGCTGGCTAGCGTGACGAGCACCGTGGATGGTTCCGGCAATCGCGCGTCGTTCGCGGCGCCGGCCATCGCGCCCGCAGCATCGTCGACGCTCAGCGCCGCTGCCGGTCCGGTATCCGGCTCGATTACGCGCTCATCCGCACCGGCGGCAGCAGCCGCGCCTGCCCCGACGCCGGCGGCAAACACCGCTGGCGTGTCCACGGCGCAGCCTTCGACGCCCGCACCGTCCGCATCGATCGGCACGTCGTTCAGGGCAACCGCGTCGCAACCGATCGCAAGCACCCCGACAGCCGCGGCCACCGCGACGCCTTCCGCATCGCCGGGCGCCACGCTTGCCGCCATGTCGACCGCGTCGGCCACCGGTTCGATGGCATCGTGGACCGGCGCCGT
>NZ_JAGIXF010000132.1:0-13064 GCF_021483755.1 Burkholderia sp. WTPI3
CACGCTCGGCGGCAACGGCCGCAGCTTCACGGTCACTTCCGTGACGATGCCAAGCATCCCTTCGGAGCCGGTGATGAGCGCGAGCAGGTCGAAGCCCGGTGCGTCGAGCGCGTCGGCGCCGAGCGTCAGCGTATCGCCGTCGATCGTCAGGATCTCGACCTTCAGGATGTTGTGCACCGTGAGCCCGTATTTCAGGCAATGCACGCCGCCCGCGTTTTCGGCGACGTTGCCGCCGATCGAGCATGCGATCTGCGACGACGGATCGGGCGCGTAGTAGAGGCCGTACGGCGCGGCCGCCTGCGAGATCGCGAGGTTGCGCACGCCGGGCTGCACGCGCGCGATGCCGGCATCGGGGTCGATGTCGAGAATCCGGTTGAACTTCGCCGTCACGAGCAGGATGCCTTTTTCGAGCGGCATCGCGCCGCCCGACAGGCCGGTGCCCGCGCCGCGCGCGACCACCGGCACGCCGTGCGCGGCCGCGACGCGCAGCACCGCGCGCACTTGCTCGACCGTGTCGGGCAGCACCACGGCGAGCGGCACCGTGCGGTATGCGGCGAGGCCGTCGCATTCGAACGGTTTCAGCGCCTCGCGCTCGTGCAGCACGTCGAGGCCGGGCGCCGCCGCGTTCAGCGCGGCGACGAGCGTGTCGCGATCGACCGTCGCCAGCGGGCCGTCGATCCGTTCGTCGTAGGTGAAACTCATCGTGTGTCTCCGTCTCCACCATGCAGGCGGCCGCACGGGTGGCGGCGCGCCGGATGGACGGCATTCTTGGCGGGACGTGCGGGCGTGTCCAGACGTCACGCAAGTGGTCATACCAGTTTTTTGTGCGGCATCCGGAAGCGGGTATCGGGGAAGTCAAAAAACCGAACAACAACAAGGGTTTGTGCGAAAATCGCCGAGATTCTTCCTGAGTGGTCATACCAGTATGGAAATGCAGGATCGACAGGCGCCGGCGCGCAATGTGGCAGACGTCGTCGCCGAGCGGATCGAGCAGCTGATCGTCGACGGCGTGCTCAAGGCCGGCCAGGCGCTGCCGTCCGAGCGGCGGCTCACCGAGAAGCTCGGCGTGTCGCGCACGGCGGTGCGCGAAGGGATGAAGCTGCTGCGCGCGCGCGGGATCATCGATACGACGCACGGCAAGGGCTCGTTCGTCGCGAGCCTGACCCCGCAGCGCGAAGTCTCGCCGATGATGCATCTGCTCGGTTCGCAGCCGCGCACGCTGTACGACCTGTTCGAGGTACGCGGGATGCTCGAGACCGAAGCCGCGCGGCTCGCCGCGCTGCGCGGCACGCCGGCCGATTTCATCCTGATCCGGCGCCGTTACGAGGAAATGACGGCAGCCGACGCGCAGGATCTCGATCCGGCCGCGCGCGCGAAGCTCGACCATGCGTTCCATCTCGCGATCTGCGAGGCATCCCACAATCCGGTGCTCGTCAATACGCTGCAATCGTTGACCGATCTGCTGCTCAGTTCGGTGTTCGCGTCGGTGAACAATCTCTATCACCGCGAGCCGTTGAAGAAGCAGATCGACCGCCAGCATGCGCGGCTTTACAACGCGGTGACCGGACGGTTGCCCGATCAGGCGCGCAAGGCCGCGAGCGAACATATCCGCCAGTGCGTCGACTATCTGCGCGAGATCGAACAGGAGGAACAGCGGCTCGTGCGCTCGACGCTGCGGCTCGAAGGCTGGACTTGAGGCGAGCGCACGCTGGAGCGGCCGTCGCCGTAATGACGCTCGTCAATGAAGTCGTCATCGCGAGGTGGCCTGATGCGTGAATATGTCGCAATATGATCTATTTGATGCATGGCCCGGCACGACCCGTTTCGCCTTTACGCGACACGTGCTTTGGCGGTTGACCGTGACGCGCCGCCGATCCTTGAAGGAGGACGCTGCATGTCGATTCCGACGCGTGGCGACGGGCCCGAGGCCCGCGCCGTCCAGATCCTGCATCGCCCTGTCTGCGATCTGCTCGGCTGTGCATGGCCGATCGTGCTCGCCGGCATGGGCGGCGTTGCGCGGGCCGAGCTTGCGAGTGCGGTGAGTGCCGCCGGCGGGTTCGGTTTTCTCGGGATGGTGCGTGAACCCGTCGCGCTGATCCGGCGCGAGGTCGGGTTGGTTCGCTCGGCCACCGAGCGTCCGTTCGGCGTGAACCTGATTCCTGCATCGACGCCGCCTGAACTGCTCGATGCACAGCTCGATGCGTGCATCGAATTGCGTGTGCCCGTGATTGCGCTGTTCTGGGACGTGATGCCGGGCGTCGTGCGGCGTCTGCGCGATGCGGGCGTGCGGGTGGTGCATCAGGTCGGGTCGCTCGACGATGCGCGCGCGGCGGAAGCGGCCGGTGCACAGGCGCTGATCGTTCAGGGGCACGAGGCTGGCGGCCATGTGCGCGGCGATCGGCCGCTGGCCGAGCTGTTGCCCGAAGCGGTTCACGCGACGCGGTTGCCGGTGCTGGCGGCGGGCGGGATCGTCGATGGCGCGGACGTGGCCGCCGCGATGGCGCTTGGCGCGCAGGGCGCGGTGATGGGCACCGCGTTCATTGCAACGCATGAATCGTTCGCGCATGCGTATCACCAGCAGCGGATCGTCGACGCGCGTGAAGGCGACGCACAGCTGACCGACATCTTCCATATCAACTGGCCACGCGGTGCGCGGGTTCGTGTGTTGCCGTCGAGTGTCACGCGCGGCGAGCGCGGCGATCCGTTCGGCGATGAGCGCGTCGTGATCGGCGACGAGGAAGGGCGGCCGATCTATCTGTTCAGCACGGATTCGCCGCTGCGTACGATGACCGGCGATTTCGAAGCGATGGCGCTGTATGCGGGTACGGGGGCAGGGCGGATCGGTGCGATCGAATCGGCCGGCGACGTGCTGCGTCGTATCGTGCTGGATGCGGCGGCGAGCGTCGAGAAAGGGGCGGCGGCTGCACCGGCAGGCGAGTCGGACGCGCATCGTGCGGCGTTGCTGGCGGTGCTCGATGAATTGCTGGAAGCGGAGCGCGCGGGGGCTCGCGTTGCATCGGAGACGGCGGCGGAGGTGACGGAAGATGCCGAGCTCCATCGTCTGATCGCACATATCCGCCAGGACGAAGCGCACTGGTGCAGCGTGCTTGTCGACGCGATCCGCACGCTCGGCGCGACGCCCACGCGGGCAACCGGCTCGTTCCATGAGAAGGCGATGGCGATCGACGATCTGGCCGAGCGGATGGCGTTTCTGAACCGTGGTCAGAGGTGGGTCGTGCGCAAGCTGCAGGCGCTGCTGCCGACGCTCGCCGACCCGGATATACATCACGCGCTGTCGTTGATGCTGGTCGCGCACGAGAAGAATATCGGGTCGGTGGATGTGCGGTTGAGGGAGCAGCGAGCGGGTGGGGTGTAAGCGTATGGGACGCGTTTCGCGGGAATGAAACCGGCGTGCCGGCTCGAAGTCGTCGAACCGGTCATCGGGTGCAGCCGACGGGGCGCTCGATCCAGCTAACGACAAGGGGAAAGGAATTGGATCTCGCGGACTTCAATCGCATCTGGGCGCCGGTCTACGGACATCCCGCATGGTTGGTCAGGAAGGGGCACGGGAGCTTTCTGACGCTGGAATTTGGAACGCCCGAGCTTCAGACGAGAGAACCGGACGTCTCTTCACTCGCGTCGTCCGAACGCGTCCGAGCGCTCGCGGCGCGCAGATTGGTGACGGTGACCGGTAGCTGGCATCTGTGGATCTATTGCTGCCACTGGTCGATCACGCTGAATGGCGAAGAACTCGCCTGGAGCGAATCACCGGACGATGCGATTACGCTCGCAACGCGCGGAATCGACGGGCAGAAGTTGCTGTCGGTCGAGCGGGGCGCGAACCCGCAATCCTGGGTGTTCGGTTTCGACCTGGGCGGCGAACTGAAAACCCGGCCATATGGTGACGATCCGTCGGTCGAGCAGTGGTTTCTCTACGAACGGGATTCGGGCAACGTCCTTGCCGCGCGAGCGGATGGCCTGATTTCATATGGTCCGGGCACCCTTCGCCTGGAAGATGCGACATGGCATTCGCTTTCGACGACGGGCGGAACCGGAAGCGACTCACGCTGAATTCGACCGTAAAGGGTCGTGCCCGGTGGCCGCCGACCACATCTGACGAATCGACCTCAAGCCCGACGCGAACCCGCACCGTGCGCGGCTGCCAGTACCAGTTCCGCGAGGGAATTCAGAATGACGGCAGTCACTCCCCAGATATCGTATTGCTGATCTGCCCAATACCAGGCGCCGGTGCGCTCGCCGTCCGCGTACTGCCGCGGCAAGTCGGGATTCGACAGCGTGGCGAGCGGAAATTCGAAGATCTCTTCAACCTCGGCCGGTGCCGCCGCCCATGCGGCCGTAGCGGAAACGAGGCCGATCACCGGGACGATGGCGTGATTGCGCTTTCTTGTCTTGTGAATAGGCAAACATCCGACCAGCCGCACAGCGCCCGGCTCAAGGCAGATCTCTTCGAAGGCCTCGCGGAGTGCGGTACACCCCACGTCGTGATCCGACGCCATCGGGCGGCCGCCGGGGAAGCTCACGTGCGAAGCGTATTCGCTCAGGTTCGACGAGCGCTTGGTGAGCAGAATCGTCGGCGCGGGCCGTATCACGACGGGGACCAGCACGGCCGAAAGTTTCCACAAGCCGCCACTGTCGTCGAGCGATTCCTGCATCGCAGGCCAGCTCGTCGAACCCGGAATCCCGAAGCGCGCCACGCCTTGCACGATGGACTCGACGAGAACGTGCGTTGCGCCGGTGTCCGGCAGCGACGCGGGGCGTTCGTCACGGGTATTCAGGGCGCCTTTCCCGGTTTCCACGTCGTTCTCCTGTAGGGATACAGCGGAACCACCTTGATGCGGGGTTCCGGTTCAGCGAATGGGGCGATGCTCGCTCGTCCACGATACCGTATTTGCGATATGTCCCCGGTCTTCGATGTCGACCGCGCCGGCTGCGCGATTCTCACGCGTCATTTCCAGGCACTCCGTTCAGGGCCCGAAAAGCAAAAACCCGCCTTTCGGGCGGGTTGTGATCGCATACCGTCAACTCGATAGCTATCCCGCCGGAATGCTCGCGGCGCGAACAATCGAGTGGATGATCGACGGGTTCATGTCGAAAAGCTTGATTCGACCGGCGAGGCTGGACAAGCCCCGTCCGTGCAGCGCAGGATAGCGGGTCGAAAGCGGGCCTTCCCCGCGGAGAACCCAACGATGACCTCGCCAAGCGTGCGCCGGGCTACGATAGACGACGTGCCCGTCCTGGTACGAATCCGCAACGACGCGCATGCGAAGAAAGTCGCGCACGGCGATGATGCGTGGGGCAAGGAAGGTGACGGATTCTCCGACACTTGGGTACGAAACCATGTCATGCGGGCCGCGGTGTATGTCGTGGACCTGGACGGCACGTCGGTCGGAACGTTTTCGCTGGCCTTCGACGGCGACAAGCACTGGGGCCTGCAGGAACCGATCGCCGGTTACGTGCACGGGCTGTGCGTGCGGAGCGGTTTCAACGGGCGCGGGCTCGGCCGCTTCATGCTCGACTGGTGCGCGCGCGAAGTGCGCAGCCTGAACCGGCGTTGGGTTCGACTCGATTGCGCCGCCGACAACGCGATGCTGTGCGCTTATTACGCGTCGCTCGGCTTTATCCGCGTCGGAATGAAATCCGACGGCCGCGTGTGGTCGCTGTACGAGAAAGCGGTCGACTGAGCATCGATCGGAACGTCGACATGCTGCTCGCAGATTCCGTGGTCGAACCGTGGGCACGTCGCGCCAGTCATGCATCGCTGTCCCAGCGCGCGCCGTAAAAAAAGCCCGCCGAAGCGGGCCAACCTCTCGATGAAGAGGGGTGATGCGAATTTGCGACCTGCGCCGGCTCAACCCTTCGTCGCTCCGAACGTCAGCCCCGCGACGAAGTGTTTCTGCATCGCGAAGAACATCGCGACCGACGGCAGCGCGGCGAGAATCGATCCGGCCGACACGAGGTTCCACGACGTCGTCCATTGCCCCTTCAGCGCGGCGACGCCCACGGTGATCGGTGCGGCATCATCGCCTTGCGTCAGGCACAGCGCCCAGAAGTAATCGTTCCACACGAACGTGAACACGAGAATCGCGAGCGCGGCCAACGCAGGGCGGATCAACGGCAGCACGATTCGCCAGAACACCGTCCATTCGCCCGCGCCTTCGATCCGCGCCGCCTCGATCAGCTCGAACGGCAGTTGCTTGATGAAATTGCGCAGAAACAGCGTACAGAACCCCGTCTGAAACGCGACATGAAACAGGATCAGCGCCTCGACGGTGTTGAACACGCCAAGCCTGAGCGACAAGTCCCGCACCGGAATCATCAGCACCTGCACCGGCACGAAGTTCCCCGCGACGAACGTGCCGAACAACGCGGTATTCCCGCGAAACCGGTAAGTGGCGAGCGCGAACCCGGCCATCGCCGCCAGCGCGATCGAACCCAGCACCGACGGCACCGTGATCTGCACGCTGTTCCAGAAGTAATGCAGCATCGGCGACGTGGTCAGCGCGTCGAGATAGTTCTCGATCATCGAGAAGTGCCGCGGCCAGCCCCAGTAGTGACCTTCGACGAGCTCCTCGGTCGAGCGCACCGACGTGACGAACACGGCGATCATCGGCAGCAGCCAGATCACGAGCGCGACGGGCAGCGACAGCTTGTACAGCCGGCGCGAGACCGGCTTCCAGTGGGCAACGGGTGTCGGAAACATGATGAGCGAATCCCCGGGTGGTCACTGTTCGTTGCGCAGCATGCGGCGCAACTGGAACACGATGTAGACGAGCATGATCGCGAACAGCACGACGGCGATCGCCGCGGAATAGCCGAGCCGGTAGTACTTGATCGCCTGGTCGTACATGTAATACGCGAGCACGGTCGAACTTTCGAACGGGCCGCCGCCCGTCATCACCGAGATCAGGTCGAAGCTGCGCAGTGCGCCGATCACGGTGACGACGATCGCCATGAACGTGGTCGGCCGCAACTGCGGCAGCACGACGTGCCACAGCAGCGCGAAGCCGCGCGCGCCTTCCATCCGTGCCGCTTCGATCTGCTCGGGGTTCACCGACGTGAGGCCGGTCAGGTACAGGATCATGCAGTACGCGGTCTGCGGCCACAGTGCGGCGAACACGATGCCGAACGTCGCATAGCGCGCGTCGCCGAGCACCGGAATGCCGTGCCCGGCGATGAGCGCGAGCAAGCCGAAGGTCGGGTCGTAGAACCACGAGAAGATCAGCCCGACGACCACGCCGGACAGCACGAACGGCGCGAAGAACAGCGACTTCACGAGCCGGATGCCGGCAACGGCCTGGTTCAGGTACAGCGCGAGCGCGAGGCCGAGCGGCGGCGCGAGCATGAACAGCACGAGCCAGATCACGTTGTTGCGCAACGCGGTGTAGAACGTCGGCGCGTGCAGCAGCTCGACGTAGTTCGCGAGGCCGACGAACGTGCGCTCGGTCATCCCGTCCCAGTTGCAGAGGCTCAGCCACAGCGTCGACAGGATCGGCCAGATCACATAGACGGCAACCATCGCGCACGCGGGCGCGAGAAAGAGCCACGCGGCGCGCCGTTGCCGCCGCACGGCCGGCGACGGGCGGCGCGCGGGCCGCGCGGCGGGTGATCCGCGGCCCGGCGGCGCGGCGGCCGGTGCTGCTGGCGTTTCGGCGGGTCTGGACGCGATCGGACTGGACACGGCAAGCCTCCTGGGCGAACGCGGCGGCGCACGGCCGCCGCGTGAGTCACGCGATTACTTCTTGTAGATCCGCTTGCGGGTCTGTTCGAGTTGCGCGAGCACCGAATCGAGCTGCGCGGGATTCGCGACGAACTGCTGCATCCCCTTCATCCCTTCGTCGGCCATTTCCTTCGTCATGTCGCGGTCGTAGAACTGCGCGACGCCGCCCCGGGTGTCGGCGAGGATCCGGAAGCCGATTCGCGAGATCGGATCGTCCGGCTCCGGCGACTTGCTGTTGGCCGACAGCGAGCCGAGCCCTTCGGCAAGCTTCGCGCCCATCTCGGGCGTTTCGACGAACGCGAGGAACGTATGCGCGTCGGCCTTGTTTTTCGCCTTGGTCGGGATGTGCAGCGATTCGACCGGACCGTCTTCGGCGGTCGGCACCTTCGGGTCGATGATCGGGAAGCGGTAGTAGCCCATTTCCTGCTTCACGTTCGGCGGAAAGCCCGCCGCGATGAAGGTGCCCATCAGCATCATCGCGGCCTTGCCCTGGAACAGGAACGGCTGCGCACCGTCGAGATCGTAGGACAGCGCGTTGTCGATGAAGTAGCCCGCGTCGATCAGCGATTTCCACGTCGTGTAGACCTTCTTCACGCGCGGGTCGGTGTACGGCACGTCGCCGGCCATCAGTTGCTGGTGGAACGCGTTGCCGTTCAGCCGCAGGTCGAGATAATCGAACCAGCCGGCGAGCGTCCACGCATCGCGGCCGCCGACCGCGATCGGCGTGATGCCGGCCGCCTTCAGCTTCCTGCACGCATCGAGAAACTGGTCCCATGTTTTCGGCTCGTCGGCGATGCCGACCTTGCGGAACAGGTCCTTGCGGTAGAACAGCCCCCACGAGTAATAGACGGTCGGCGCCGCGTACTGCTTGCCGTTGTACGACGATGCGTCGCGCGTCGACGCGTACATTGCGCCCCAGCCGTTTTTCGCCCAGTCGCCGCTCAGGTCCTCGAACAGCCCGCGCTTCGCGTAGTACGCCATTCGCTCGCCCGCGTGCCAGTTCACCACGTCGGGCGCGACAGTCGTGAGCCACGCGGGGAGCTGCACCTTGTACGCTTCCTCGTCGACGAAGGTGGGCTTCACGTCGATGTCGGGATGGGCCTTGTGGAACGCCTCGAGCGTCGACTGCCAGACCGCGCGCTGGCTGGCGCCCTTGAACGCGATGTTGATCGTCAGCGTGCCCGCGTTGGCCGGTGCGGCCGCGCCGAACGATGCGGCCGCGATGGCGGCGGCCGTCGCAAGCCGGGCGGCGACGCGAAGGGGGCGATGTGTCATGTGTGTCTCCAGTCCTGTGTGTCGTTGTGCGTGACCGGCGCGTCGCGGCGCCGGGGGCGGTTGCTACGAACGGCTTCGATACGCGGCGACGCCTTGCGGCTCGACCTGCGCGGTGCCGACCACGAACGCGGACGGGGGCACCGCGTCAATCGTGTGCGGCGTGTTGCGGTAGTTGAATACGTAGGTGAGGCCGCCGCGCCGGCTGATGCGCAGTCCGTCGCCGAGCGGTGCGGGCGCGAGGCCGGCTTCGGCCGCGACGTCGGCGAACAGTCGCACGGTGGTCGCGTCGTCGAACAGCGCGGCCCAGTAGTGCAATGCGCCGTGCGATACGCAGGCCGGATGACCGTCGGCGAAGCGCGCGCGTACGATGCCGCGGGCGTCGTCGTCGCCATGCAGCTCGACGAGATCGCGCCAGTGACGCGCGTCGCCGGTGAGCGGCGAGCCGTCGCGCAACGTGCCGTCGATCCGCTCGGTCACGTTCGGCCGCAGCGACTCGACACGCCACACGCGCATCGGCATGATCGACGCGAGCGGGCCGGGCGGCAGCGTCGGCGGAATCCGCAGGTCGGCGGTCTTCGAGCCGGTGCGCGGGCCGAACACCGCATGCGCCCCGGATGCGGCGAGCCGTGCCGCGAAGTCGTCCGGTACGATCGGCAGCGGCGGCACCACGACGAGCCGGTAGCCGTCGAGCGGCGCGTGCGGGGAAACGATGTCGACGTCGAGGCCGAGCGAGCGCAGCGCCGAGTAGTACTCGAACGCGAAGCGCGGATAGTGGAAATCGGCGCCTTGCGGCTGCACTTCGAACAGCCACTTCGCGTCGTAGTCGAACACCAGCGCGACGGGGGCGCGCACCAGGCCGTTCGCATCGGTATCCGTGCCGGCGTCGAGCACCGCCGCGATTTCGCGCGCGACGCGCTGCGCTTCGCGGCCGCCTTCGTCGAGTTGATCGTCCGGCGTGTGCAGGCCCGCATGCATCTGTTCCTGCGCGAACGGCGCCTGCCGCCAGCGGAAGTACGACACGCAGCCGGCGCCGTGCGCGAATGCTTCCCAGCTCCACAGCCGCACCATGCCCGGCAGCGGCGCGGGGTTCCACTGCGCCCAGTTCACGGGCCCCGGCTGCTGCTCCATCACCCAGAACGGCAGCTTCGACATCCCGCGATAGAGATCGTGATTGAACGACGCGAAATCGGGATGACCGGTGCGCAGCCAGCGTGCCTTCACGTCGGGCGCGAACCATTGCTCCTCGAGCGCGCCGAGCGGGTAGCTGTCCCACGTCGCGATGTCGAGGTCGCGCGCCACGTCGTAGTGGTCGAATTCGGTGAAGAGCTGCATGAAGTTGTGCGCGACGGGGCGGCCCGGCGAATGCGCGCGGATCACGTCGACCTGCATCCGGTGATAGCGAGCGACTTCGTCGGAGGCGAAGCGCCGGTAGTCGAGGCGATGCGACGGATGCGCTTCGGTCACGGTGCCGACCGGTGCGTCGATTTCGTCGAAATGGCGGTACTCCATGCTCCAGAACACGGTGCCCCATGCGCGGTTCAGTGCGTCGATCGTGTCGTAGCGCGCCTTCAGCCATTCGCGAAAGCGCATGAGCGCGGCGGGCGAATAGCTGACGACCGTCTGGTGGCAGCCGAGCTCGTTGTCGGTTTGCCAGTAGCGCACGGCCGGGTGGCGGCCATAGCGTTCGGCGACTGCCGTGCAGATCCGGCGCGATGCTTCGAGATAGGTCGGCGACGAGAAGTCGTAGTGGCGGCGCGAGCCGAACTTGCGCGGCCGGCCGTCCGCGCCGACCGCGAGGATGTCGGGGTGACGGTCGACGAGCCACTTCGGCGGCGTCGCGGTCGGCGTGCACATGACGATGTCGAGACCGGCCGCGCCGAGCACGTCGACCGCGCGATCGAGCCAGCCCCAGTCGTATTCTCCCGGCGACGGCTCGATGCGGCTCCACGCGAATTCGGCGATCCGCACCTGCGCGATGCCGAGTGCCTTCATCCGGCGGGCGTCGTCCGCCCACATCGATTCCGGCCAGTGTTCCGGGTAGTAGCAGACTCCGAGGCGCATGCCGGATCCTTATGCGTAGTGGTGGACGTGGACGTCGGCGCGCGCGGGCACCGCGCGGCCGTCTTCGGTGAAGAGGTGGCAGGCCGCAGCCGGCGCATGCGCGTGTACGCGCTCGCCGCGACGCAGCGGCGCGTCGCCGGGCACTTTCGCGATCAGCGGCGTGCCGCCGGGCTGGTCGAGGTGCACGTAGGTCTGCTCGCCGAGGCGTTCGACCAGCACGACGTCGCGTGCGAGCGCCGTCGCGTCGTGCGCGGCGCCGAGCGTCAGGTGTTCGGGGCGGATGCCGAGTGTGACGGTTGCGCCGGGCGCGAGCGCCGAACCGTCGCGCGGCAGCGTGAAGGTTTCGCCGGACGGCACGACGGTGACGATCGTGTGCTGCGCGTCGCAAGCGGCGACGACGGTCGGCAGGAAGTTCATTCGCGGCGAGCCGATGAAGCCGGCCACGAAGCGGCTCGCCGGATGGTGGTAGAGGTCGAGCGGCGCGCCGACCTGCGCGATGCTGCCGTGCTGCGCGGTGTCGGCGCCTGTATGCAGCAGCACGATCTTGTCGGCGAGCGTCATCGCTTCGGTCTGGTCGTGCGTCACGTACACGACGCTCGCCCGTTCGAACTGACGGTGCAGTTTCGCGATCTCGACGCGGGTCTGGCCGCGCAGCGCCGCGTCGAGGTTCGACAGCGGCTCGTCGAACAGAAACACGCCGGGCTCGCGCACGATCGCGCGGCCGATCGCCACGCGCTGCCGCTGGCCGCCGGACAGCGCCTTCGGCTTGCGCTCGAGCAGCGTGTCGAGCTGCAGGATCCGCGCGGCGTCGCGCACCTTCCGGTCGATCTCGGCCCTCGGCACGCGGGCGAGCTTCAGCCCGAACGCCATGTTCTCGTAGACCGTCATGTGCGGAAACAGCGCATAGCTCTGGAACACCATCGCGACGCCGCGCTCGGCGGCCGGCACGTCGTCGACGCGGCGGCCGTCGATCGACAGCTCGCCGTCGCTCAGATCCTCGAGGCCCGCGATCATCCGCAACAGGGTCGACTTGCCGCAGCCGGACGGGCCGAGGAACACGCAGAACTCGTGCGCGCCGATCTCCAGATCGACGTCGCGAATGACCGGCGCGTGCTCGCCATAGGCTTTCTGCACGCGTCGCATCGAGATGCTCGCCATTGTCTCCGCTCCATGTTTTAATGCGCTTTCGTAATGCTTAAGCGCTTAATCATCGCGATCAAAAAAAGAGCCGGTCCCGATCGCGGCCGAGTCGCGCCCGTCGGACGGGCGGCTGGGTGTGCGGCGATAGTGCGCCGCTTCGGTGAGCGAAGCAAATACTGGATCGGCATCTCATATAGTGAGCAGACAATGGCAACACTGGATGAAGTCGCGCGCCGCGCCGGCGTGACGGCCGCGACGGTCTCGAACGTGCTGCGCAACCGCGGGCGGGTGGGCGACGCAACGCGCGCGCGGGTGCTGGAAGCGGTGGAGGCGCTCGGGTATCGGCCGCATCTGGCCGCGCGGGCGCTCGCGGAAGGGCGCGCGCCGACGGTTGCGCTGATGGTGTCGAGCATCGCGAACCCGTTCTATCCGGAGTTCGCGCTCGCGGTCGAGCGTGCGGTGCGCCGCAACGGGCAGTTCCTGATCGTCTGCAATACGAACGAAGATCCGTTGCAGGGGCGGGCGTATCTCGACCAGATCGCCGGGACGATTTCCGAAGGCATTCTCGTGACCAACGCGAACCTGCATCTGCCGGATCTGGTCGCCGTTGCACGGCGCGGTGTGCCGGTCGTGCTGTGTCTGTGGGAGCGGCCCGATGCGCCGCCCGAGGGGCTGCCTTGCGTGGCCGTGGATTTCCGCGAGGCGGGGCGGATCGCGACGCGGCATCTGCTCGAACTCGGGCACCGGACGATCGGCGTGATCGTCGGCGGCTCGGCGAGCGGCGTGCAGGCGGCGCGCTACGACGGCTTCGTCGACGTGATGCGCGAAGCGGGGCTCGACGCGTCGATCG
>NZ_JAGIXF010000133.1:0-12274 GCF_021483755.1 Burkholderia sp. WTPI3
CCCCGATTTCCGCAATCCCCGTGCAGCCGACCGTCCCCGCGCCGCCGGCCGCCGCCGTTTTTTCGCGACCATGGAACTGCATCACGACAACCATCCCCCACTGACCCGCGCCATGACGCTGCTGTTCGCCTGCGCGTGCGGCATCGTCATCGGCAACATCTACTACGCGCAGCCTCTGCTCGCCGCGATCGCGCGCAGCTTCGGCCGCCCGCCGGCCGAGCTCGGCTACCTCGTCACGCTGACGCAGCTCGGCTACGCAGCAAGCCTGCTGCTGATCGTGCCGCTCGGCGACGCGGTCAACCGCCACACGCTGATCGTGCGGCTGCTCGTGCTCAACGTGATCGCGCTGGCGGCCGTCGCATTCAGCACGAACTTCACGATGTTCGTCGTCGCGAACATCGCGCTCGGCTTCGTCACCTGCTCGACGCAGTTGCTCGTGCCGTTCGCCGCGTCGCTCGCCGACGCGCGCACGCGTGGCCGCGCGGTCGGCGCCGTGATGAGCGGGCTGCTGCTCGGGATCCTGCTCGCGCGCGTCGCGGCCGGCGCGATCGCCGACGGGTTCGGCTGGCGCGCGGTGTACGCGATCGCCGCGGTGATGATCCTCGCGCTGACCTCCGTGCTCGCGGTGAAGTTGCCGAAGGATCGCCGCCACGCGCGGCTCGACTACGCGGCGCTGATGAAGTCGCTCCTCGCACTGGTGCGCGCGCAGCCGCTGATCGCGCTGCGCTCGACGTACGGCGCGCTCGTGTTCGCATGTTTCAGCCTGCTGTGGACCGGCCTCACGTTCCTGCTGAGCCAGCCGCCGTACGGCTACTCCGAAGGGCAGATCGGGCTGTTCGGCGTCGTCGGTGCTGTGGGCGCGCTCGCGGCGACGTCGGCCGGCCGGCTCGTCGATCGCGGCCACGGCAACGCGGCGACCGGGTTGTTCGCGGCGGCCGTGCTCGCATCGTTCGCGCTGATCGCGACCGGCGCGCACTCGCTCGTCGCGCTGATCGCGGGCATCCTGCTGCTCGACGTCGGCGTGCAGGGCATGCACATCTCGAACCAGAGCGTGATCTATGCGCTCGCCGGCAACGCGCGCAGCCGCGTGACGACGATCTATCTGACGAGCTACTTCATCGGCGGCGCGTTCGGGTCGTTCGCGGCGAGCGTCGCGTACGGTGTCGACGGCTGGCGCGGCGTATGCATCGCCGGGGCCGCACTGTCCGGCGTGCTGATCGCCTTGTGGCTCGCATCGCAGCGCGTCGGCGTGCGGCAAGCCACTCAGTAACCGGCTTTCGCGCCGCCCAACAAAAAGGCACGCTCCGCGCATCGCGGGCGTGCCTTTTCTGCATGCGCGCCGTCGCGCGCCATCAGCGGGCAGTCATGCCGTCGCGTCGGCGAAATCGATCAGCACCTTCATCGCCCGCTGCCGGTCGCCGGCCAGCTCGAACGCATCGTTCGCTTCGCGCACCGGAAACACGCGCGTCACGGCCGGCGCGAGATCGACGCGCCCCGCATTGATCAACTGCACCGCGAGCGCGAACTCCGCATGAAAGCGGAACGAGCCGCAGATCGACAGCTCCTTCGCGACCACTACGTTCTGCGGCAGGCTGACGTCGCCGCCGAGCCCGAGCTGCACGACGACGCCGCGCGGCCGCATCACGTCGAGGCCGTCGCGCAGTGCGCGCGCATTGCCGGAACACTCGATCATCACGTCGAACGTCCCCTTGTCGGCGCCGTAGCGCGCGACCCAGCCGCTGTCGGTCGCCGCGTTGATCGTCCGGTCGGCGCCGAGCGCGCGTGCTACGTCGAGCGGCGCATCAACCACGTCGGTCGCGACGATCTCCGCCGCGCCGTGCACGCGCGCCGCCGCGACTGCCAGCACGCCGATCGGCCCGCACCCCGACACCAGCACGCGCCGGCCGATCAGCGGCCCCGCCCGTGACACCGCGTGCAGCCCGACCGCGAACGGCTCGGCAAGCGCCGCGAGCGACAGCGGCACGTGATCGGCCACTTTCACGCACTGCGCGGCGTCGCACACGAGCGCGTTGCGAAACGCGCCCTGCACGTGCGGCATGCGCATCGCGCTGCCGTAGAAGCGCATGTCGAGACACTGGTTCGGCAGCCCTTCGAGACAGTAGCGGCACGCGCCGCACGGGCGGCTCGGATTGACCGCGACGCGATCCCCGACCCTCACCGCCGTCACGTCCGGCGCGACCGCCGCGACCGTGCCGGCCACTTCATGACCGAGCACCATCGGCTGCTGCAGCCGGATCGCGCCAAAACCGCCATGCCGGAAGTAATGCAGGTCGGAGCCGCAGATGCCGCCCATCGCGACATCGACGCGCACCTGGCCCGGGCCGATCTCGCCGGCGTCCTGCTCTTCGAGCCGCAGGTCGTTCGGCCCGTGGATCACGACACACATGCAACGCATACGCATGACACCCCTCCTCAGACGACCGGCGTAAGCAGCGGCTCGCCGGCGAAGTGCGCGGCGAGGTTGTCGCGCACGAGCCAGCCCATCGCCTGACGCGTCTCGACGGTGCCGCTCGCATGATGCGGCTGCAGCAGCACGTTCCGCAACGCGAGGAAACGCGGGTCGATGTTCGGCTCGTTCCAGAACACGTCGAGCGCTGCGCCGGCGATCGCGCCGCGCTCGAGCGCGTCGAGCAGTGCGGGTTCGTCGACGGTCGTGCCGCGCGACACGTTCACCAGATGGCCGTGCGGGCCGAGCGCATCGAGCACGGCCGCATCGACGAGATGGCGCGTCGACGCGCCGCCCGCGAGCGTGACGATCAGCACGTCGCACCAGCCGGCCAGTTCGGTCAGCTGGCCGAAGAAACGATGCGGGCTGTCCGCGCGCGGCGCGACGTCGAAATAGCCGAGCTCGACGTCGAAGCCGGACAACCGGCGCGCAAGCGTCGTGCCGATCCGGCCGAAGCCGACGATGCCGACGCGCTTGCCATACAGGCGGGTGACGAGCGGCATGTCGCCGTCACGCCATGCGCCGGAGCGCACGTACGCGTCGCCTGCGCCGATCCGGCGCAGCAGTGCGAGCGTGAGCCCCACGCCGAGATCGGCGACATCGCCGGTCAGTACGTCGGGCGTGTTGGTCACGTGGATGCCGCGCTTGCGCGCCGCTGCGAGATCGATCGCGTCGGTGCCAACGCCGTAGCACGAGATGATCTCGAGCTGCGGCAGTGCGGCGATCAGCGCGGCATCGGCGCCGAGGTCGCCGCGCGTGGCGATCGCACGCACGCCGGCGCCATGTTCGGCGAGAAACGCCGCTCGGTCGACGGCCTCCCACAGCCGGTGGACGTGGTAGCCGGTCGACAGCCATGCGTCGTCCCACGGCTGGTAGGGGCCCGTCATCAGCAGCTCGGGCCGCCGGGTCGAATCGTGCGCCATCTGCGCTTACTCCTGTCGAAATAAGTTGAAATCGGAGTGCGTGCCGGGCCGCGTCAGCCGCCTGGCGCGCTCATGCATGCCGTGCGAGCGGCTCGGTTTCCGGGGCCGGCTGCGCCTGCGCCGCGTCGAGCGGATCGTCGAGATCGCGGTTCAGCGTCTCCGGCATCCGCGCCGTGGTGAACAGCGTGATCAGCGTGAGCAGCACCAGGTACGCGGCGATCGGCACCCAGGCATGCACGCCGGCCGCGTGATCGCCGCCGTGCAGCGCGATCACGGTCGCGATCAGCGTCGCGCCGATCAACGGCGCGATTCCGCCGGCAAGCACGGCCGACACTTCACGCGCAAACGACACGCCCATGTAGCGGTGCCGCGCGCCGAACAATTCCGGCAGCAGCGCGGCCTGTGCGCCGAGCATCCCCCAGTTCGCAAAGCCTTGCGCGACCGAGATCGCGATCACGCTCGCGACCACGTTCCCCTGGCTGAAGATCCACCACACCGGGAATGCGAGCGCGAGCTGCAGCCACGCGAACGTGCGGTACACCCGCACCCGGCCGAAGCGGTCGCTCAATCGCCCCGCGAGCGGCACCGTGCAGGCGCCGACGGTGGCCGCGCACACCAGCGCGAGCGCACCGATCGGCCCCTTCATCCCGATCACGCCGGCGAGATAGCTGACCGCGAGCGCCTGGTAGATCGACGAGCCGCCGTTCTCCGCCATCCGCAGCCCGATGCCGATCAGCAATGTGCGCCTGGAGTGCTGCACGGCGCTCTTCAGCGGATTCGCCAATACCTGCGCGCGCTTCTCGAGCCGCACGAAGGTCGGCGATTCATGCAGCCGCGCCCGCATGTAGACCCCGACCGCGACGATCACCGCGCTGAACAGGAACGGCACGCGCCAGCCCCAGCCGTCCGTGACGTGGTCGAGGTTCGCGAGCAGCAGGAAATAGACGGCCGCCGCGAGCACCGTGCCGAGCTGGATCCCGAGAAACGGCAGCGACGCGTAGAAGCCGCGCTTGCCCGGCGGTGCGTATTCGGTCATCAGCACGGCCGCGCCGGCCTGCTCAGCGCCAGCGCCGAGGCCCTGCAGGATGCGTAGCAGCACGAGCAGCGCGGGCGCCCAGTAGCCGGCGCTCGCATAGGTCGGCAATACGCCGATCAGCGTGCTGGCGATGCCCATCAGCAGCACCGTCGCGGTCAGCACGAACTTGCGGCCGATCCGGTCACCGAGCACGCCGAAGATGACGCCGCCGAGCGGGCGCACCGCGAAGCCGACGAAATACGTGCCGAAGCTCGCGATCAGCCGCGTCTCGACGGTTTGCGACGGAAAGAACAGCGGTCCGAAGACCAGCGCCGACGCGAGCGTGTACAGCGCGAAATCGTAGTATTCGAGCGCGCTGCCGAGCGAGCAGGTCCATGCCGCGCGGTTGAGCTGCTTCCGGTCGACGCCGTGTCGCTCGGCAGTGTCGGCCGACGTGGCGGGCATTGCATCGCGCCGCGGGGAATTGCGATCCATCGTTGTCTCCTGTCTCCTGCCTTCCATTCCGGAACCCGGCGCCAGATGCGCCGGACATCGGCCCGCTCGTGCGGCGGGCTCTTCTGGGAATTCGGATGCCGGCCCGAACCGGCTCGACGGCGCTGCGCACACGGCGCAAGCACCATCGCTCAGACGGCGCTGGTCAGGCCGCCGTCGACGAACAGCGTCTGGCCGTTTACGAAATCGGACGCCGCCGACGCGAGGAAAATCGCCGCGCCGCACAACTCGTCGACCTGTCCCCAGCGGCCGGCCGGCGTGCGCTTGCACAGCCAGTCCGAGAACGCCGCGTCGTCGACCAGCGCGCGATTCAGTTCGGTTTCGAAATAACCGGGCGCGAGGCCGTTCGCCTGGATGCCGTGGCGCGCCCAGTCGGCGCACATCCCTTTCGTCAGCATCCGCACCGCCCCCTTCGTCGCCGCATACGGCGCGATCGTCGGCCGCGCGAGCTCGCTCTGCACCGAACAGATGTTGATGATCTTGCCGCGGCCGCGCGCGATCATGTGGCGCGCCACCGCCTGCGCGGTGTTGAACACGCCGTCGAGATTCACGCGCATCAGCGCGTGCCAGTCTTCCGGATCGAATGCGTCGAGCGGCGCGCGGCGCTGGATGCCCGCGTTGTTCACGAGGATGTCGATCGCGCCGACGCGCGCCTCGAAATCGTCGATCGCCGCGCGCACCTGCGCGTGCTCCGCAACGTCGAACACCGCGTAATCGGCGGCGAAACCTTCCTCGCGGAAGTGGCGCACAAGTGTCGCGGCCTTCTGCTCATTGCGATCGTTGATCACGATCGCCGCGCCGGCTTCGGCGAGCCCGCGGGCGAGCGTCAGTCCGATCCCGCGTCCGGAACCGGTGATCAGTGCGCGGCGGCCGTCGAGGCGGAACCGGTCAAGCGCGTGGGTCATGCATGTCTCCTCAGACCAGACGAGCCGACCGCCCGTCGCGGCCGGTCTCGCGTTGAGACTATCTTCGGCGTTCGGCCCGGCATTGCGCCAATGGTCTTTTTTGATCCGGTTATCATGAAATCTGATTACCGCCCCTTGCCGGCCGCCGACCATGGAACTCAAGCAATTGCGCGCCTTCGTCACGCTCGCGGAAGAGCTGCATTTCGGGCGCGCCGCGCAGCGCCTGTTCATCGTGCAATCGGCGCTGAGCATGCAGATCAAGGCGCTCGAGGACGAACTGGGCGCGCGCCTGTTCGAGCGCGACCGCCACAAAGTCGAACTCAGCGACACCGGGCGCGTCTTCCTGCCCGAAGCGCGAGCGACGCTGCAGCAGGCTGCGCGCGCGGAGCAGATGGCGCGGCTGTCGAGCCGTGGCGAGATCGGCACGCTGCGCATCGCATTCGTGTCGTCGGTACTGCCCGCGCTGCTGCCGGCCGTGCTGCGCACGATGCGCGAGCGCTACCCGCTGATCACGCTCGAACTGAAGGACATGCCGACGCCCGACCAGATCGCGGCGCTGCGCGACCGGCGCATCGATTTCGGGATGATCCGGCTGCCGGCCGCGTATGCGGGCATCGATACGCGCGTGGTGCTGGAGGAAGGCTTCGTCGTCGCGCTGCCGCTCGACCATCCGCTCGCCGCGCACGAAGCGATCGCGCCGAACGCATTGCGCGGCCAGCCTGCATTCGTGCTCGCGCGCCGTTACGCGCCCGGCTTTTACGACGACATGCTTCTCGCGCTGAGCCGCGCGGGCATGACGCTCGAGATCGCGCAGGAGTTCGGCGAATTCACGACGATGCTCGCGCTTGTCGCAGCCGGGATGGGGATCGGGCTGATTCCGGCGGAAGCCGCGAGCGCGCTGCCGCCGAACGTGCTCGCACGGCCGCTCGACCTGGCGGGCCACCGCACCGGCATCGGTCTCGCGTGGATCGACCTCGACAGCGCGATCAAACGCGCGTTCGTCGACGCGCTCGAACACGTGACGGCCAACGCCGCGCAATGACGCGGGGCGAAAAAAAACCCGGCCGGAAAACCCGGCCGGGCTCGTTCGCTGCACATGCCGCCTTGCGGCGGCCGCGCAACGTGCAGGATTACTTCGCGTTCGCGAATGCGACTGCCGTATCCAGCATGCGGTTCGAGAAACCCCACTCGTTGTCGTACCAGCTCGACACCTTGACGAGGCGGCCCGACACCTTGGTCAGCGTTGCGTCGAACGTCGACGAAGCCGGGTTGTGGTTGAAGTCGATCGACACCAGCGGTGCGTCGTTGTAGCCGAGGATGCCCTTCAGCGCGCCTTCCGATGCTTCCTTCATGATCGCGTTGACTTCTTCGACCGTCGTGTCGCGCTTCGCGATGAACGACAGGTCGACGACCGACACGTTGATCGTCGGGACGCGGATCGCGTAGCCGTCGAGCTTGCCGTTCAGTTCCGGCAGCACGAGGCCGACGGCCGACGCAGCGCCCGTCTTCGTCGGGATCTGGCTATGGGTAGCCGAACGCGCACGACGCAGGTCTTCGTGATAAACGTCGGTCAGAACCTGATCGTTCGTGTACGCGTGGATCGTCGTCATCAGGCCGGTTTCGAGGCCGATCTGGTCGTTCAGCGGCTTGACGAGCGGCGCGAGGCAGTTCGTCGTGCACGATGCGTTCGAGATGACCGTGTGCTCGGCCTTCAGCACGTTGTGGTTCACGCCGTAGACGATCGTCGCGTCGACGTCCTTGCCGCCCGGCGCCGAGATGATCACCTTCTTCGCACCGCCCTTCAGGTGCGCGCTGGCCTTTTCCTTCGTCGTGAAGAAGCCCGTGCATTCCATCACGACGTCGACGCCCAGCTCGCCCCACGGCAGTTCTGCCGGGTTGCGGTTCGCCAGCACGCGGATCTTGTCGCCGTTCACGACGAGGTAGTCGCCGTCGACCGACACTTCACCCGGGAACTTGCCGTGCGCGGTGTCGTACTGGGTCAGGTGCGCGTTGGTCTTCGCATCGCCCAGATCGTTGATGGCGACGATCTCGAGATCGTGCTTCTTGCCGTTTTCATAGAACGCGCGCAGCGTGTTGCGGCCGATGCGGCCGTAGCCGTTGATTGCGACGCGGATCGTCATGGTCTATCTCCTGATGGCTGAAAAAAATTCGTTGCGTGCAGCTTCACGGTGCGACGCGCGAAGGGGGCGCGCGTCGCGAATGCTTTCAGGCCAGCACGGCCTTCGCGGTCTCGACGACGTGCTCGACGGTGAAACCGAAGTACTTGAACAGCACGCCGGCCGGTGCCGATTCGCCGAACGTGTCGATCCCGACGACGCCGCCTTCGAGGCCGACGTACTTGTGCCAGAACGCGGTCACGCCCGCTTCGATCGCGACGCGGCGCACGCCGTGCGGCAGCACGCGTTCGCGGTATTCGGCGTCCTGGCGGTCGAACACGTTGGTCGACGGCATCGACACGACGCGGGCCGCGATGCCCTGCTGCGCGAGCGGCTCGACGGCCTTCATCGCGAGTTCGACTTCCGAGCCCGTCGCGATCAGGATGATCTTGCGCGCGACGATCTCTTCGTCCCAGTCCTTCAGCACGTAGCCGCCCTTCTCGATGTTCGCGATCTGCGCATCGGTACGCGGGTTGAACGCGAGGTTCTGGCGGCTGAAGATCAGGCTCGACGGGCGGTCGGCGGCGATCGCGTGGGTCCATGCGACGGCCGTCTCGACCGTGTCGGCCGGACGCCACACGTCGTGGTTCGGGATCAGGCGCAGGCTCGACACGTGCTCGATCGACTGGTGCGTCGGGCCGTCTTCGCCAAGGCCGATCGAATCGTGCGTGAACACGAAGATCGACGGAACCTTCATCAGCGACGCGACGCGCAGTGCGTTGCGGCTGTAGTCGGAGAACGTCAGGAACGTGCCGCCGAACGGCTTGTGGCCGCCGTGCAGCGCGAGGCCGTTGATCGCGGCGCTCATGCCGAATTCGCGCACGCCGTAGTTGATGTGGTTGCCAAGCAGCACGCCCGCGCCTTCCGGATTCGCGCGCACCGCCTTCGATGCCTTCCAGTTCGTCAGGTTCGAACCGGTCAGGTCGGCCGAGCCGCCGAGCAGTTCGGGCAGTGCGGCTGCAAGCCCTTCGATCGCCTGCTGCGACGCCTTGCGGGTCGCCACCGTCTCGCCGCGCTCGTTCGCGCCGGCGACGATCGCCGCAGCCTTCTCGGCCCAGTCGGCCGGCAGCTTGTTGGCCATCCGGCGCTCGAATTCGGCGGCTTCCGCCGGGAATTTCGCGCGATAGGCGGCGAACGTCGCGTCCCATTCGGTTTCGGCGCGCTTGCCGGCTTCCTTCGCATCCCATGCCGCATAGACTTCCTGCGGAATCACGAACGGCTCCCAGGTCCAGCCGAGTGCCGCGCGCGTCTTCGCGATTTCTTCCGCGCCGAGCGCCGCGCCGTGCACGTCGTGGCCGCCGGCCTTGGTCGCCGCGCCCTTGCCGATCACCGTCTTGCAGCAGATCAGCGTCGGCTTGTCCGACAGCTTCGCCTTCGCGATCGCCGCGTCGACCGCGTCGACGTCATGGCCGTTCACGTTCGGGATCACGTTCCAGCCGTATGCCTCGAAGCGCTTCGGCGTGTCGTCGTGGAACCAGTTCACGACGTCGCCGTCGATCGAGATGCCGTTGTCGTCGTACAGCGCGATCAGCTTGTTCAGCTTCAGCGTGCCCGCGAGCGAGCAGGCTTCGTGCGAGATGCCTTCCATCAGGCAGCCGTCGCCGAGGAACACGTACGTATGGTGATCGACGATCTTCGCGCCGTCACGGTTGAATTCGTCCGCCATCAGCGCTTCGCCGAGCGCCATGCCGACCGCGTTCGCGAGACCCTGGCCGAGCGGGCCGGTGGTCGTCTCGACGCCCGGCGTGATGCCGTATTCCGGGTGGCCCGGCGTCTTCGAGTGCAACTGGCGGAAGTTCTTCAGCTCTTCCATCGGCAGGTCGTAGCCGGTCAGGTGCAGCAGCGAGTACAGCAGCATCGAGCCATGGCCGTTCGACAGCACGAAACGGTCGCGGTCTGCCCAGTGCGGGTTGGTCGGGTTGTGCTTCAGGTGGCGCGACCAGAGCGCAACGCCGATTTCGGCCATGCCCATCGGCATGCCGGGGTGGCCGGAGTTCGCTTGCTGGACGGCGTCCATCGCGAGCGCACGGATCGCGTTGGCCATCAGGGTGGTTGAGGCGGGAGACGAAGTCGTCATGTCGAGTCCGGAGAACGAGTCGAGGAAACGGGGGCACGGCGGCATCCGGAAGCTCGAGCGTCAATCGTTCCGGGCGCGCAATGCGGCGCCTGACGGACGCGAAGCGGACGGAGCCTACGGACGGGGCTGCAAAGCGCATTATTTTAACAGATGGGCCGACATTTCCCTTGTCGGCGCGCGGTGTTCCGGCACGCTTTTCCGTCGAACCGCACGCCTCCTATAATTCAGACGTCGGAACTGCCTGCCCTGAGCGGCCCGCCCGTGAGCACTACCCTCTTTTTTCACCCGACGCCCGACGCCACCTACGGCTTCCCGAACGCACGGCGGCTCGCGCACGTCGCATCGCCGCACCAGCACATCGAGGTCTGGGAAACGCCTCAGCTCGGCCGCCTGTTTACGCTGGACGGCCGGCCGATGACGTCGGTCGGCGACGAGTATGTCTATCACGAGTGCATGACGCACCCGGCCGCGCTCGCGCATCCGTGCCCGAGGAAGGCGCTCGTGCTCGGCGGCGGCGACGGTGGCGCGGCGCGCCAGCTGCTCAAGCATGCGTGCATCGAGCGGATCGTCGTCGCCGAGCTCGACGACGAAGTGGTCGGCATGGCCCGCCGCTATCTCGACGATGTACACCAGGGCGCGCTGGACGACCCGCGCGTGGAGGTCGTGATCGGCGACGCCGCGCATTTCGTCGCGTCGACCGTCGAGCATTTCGACCTCGTCGTGTTCGATCTCACGCCGCCCGATTCGCCGGCGGCCGGCCTCTATACACGCGCGTTCTATGCGCGGCTCAAGCGGATCCTGACGCCGCGCGGCGCGATCTCGATGCACCTCGGCTCGCCCGTGTTCCACGCGTCGCGAATCGCCGCGCTGCTCGACGACCTGCGTGCGTGCTTCGCCGTGGTCGATCCGCTGTCGGCGCACGTGCCGCTGTACGGCTCGCAATGGCTGATGGCGATCGCGAGCGACACGCTCGACGCGGCCTCGCTGTTCGCGCACGACGTCGACGAACGTCTCGCCGAACGCCGCGTGCACGGCTTGCGCTACTACGATGCGCGCCTGCATGCGTCCCTCTTTGCCCTGCCACGCGCGCTGCGCGATACACTGGGCGTTCGCCGCTGAGCTTCCGGGCGGCCGCATCGTTTCGCTGTTCCATCGCGCATGCGTCCGCGACCGGTCCGTGACCGGCTGTCGCCGGGGCGCGAGCGCAGGTCCGGAACGCTACCGGAGGCCCGCCGAAGCACCCGCACGACCCCGCTGTTCGTTCGACAGGAGATTTTCATGACCGATCCACGTCCGGCCGACGTGCCTTGGTTGACGCCTTACCTGGCTGTCCGCAATACGCAGGCAGCCATCGAGTTCTTCAAGGCCGCATTCGGTTTCGAACTGCGCGACGTGCTCGACGAGGACGGCGCGATCATGCACGTCGAGATGACCTACCGTGGCCAGCTGATCGTGATGTTCGCGCCCGAAGGCGCGTTCGGCTCGACCGCGCTCACGCCGAAGAGTGCGGACGCAACCGCGCCGCAGTCGTTCTATCTGTATGTCGACGACGTCGACGCAACCTGGCAGCGCGCGCTCGATGCGGGCGCCAAGTCCCTGACCGCGCCGCAGGACCAGTTCTGGGGCGATCGCTTCGCCCAGATCGAGGATCTCGACGGCTACCGCTGGGCGCTCGCGCGCCGCCTGCGCACATGAGCGGAGCCGCACTACGCATGAGTGAAGCCACCACCACCGCGGCCGTGCCGCGCTTTTTCGTCGAAACCGCGCTGCGTGCCGATGCGACGCTTGCGCTGCCGGCCGACGTCGCGCGCCACGCGCAGGTGCTGCGCCTGCAGCCCGGCGACGCGCTCGCACTGTTCGACGGCAGCGGCGGCCAGTACCGCGCGCGGCTCGTCGAGATCGACAAGCGCAGCGCGCTCGCGCAGATCGAGGCATTCGACCCGGCCGAAGCCGAGCCGCCCTATCGCGTGACGCTCGCGCAAGGCATCGCCGGCGGCGACAAGATGGACTGGGTGATCGAGAAAGCCGTCGAGCTCGGCGTCGCGGCGGTCGTGCCGCTGTCGACCGCGCGCGGCGTCGTGAAATTGTCGGGCGAGCGCGCGGACAAGCGCGTCGCGCACTGGCGCGGCGTCGTGCGCGCATCGTGCGAACAATGCGGGCGCAATCTCGTGCCCGACGTCGCCGACGTGCGCGGCGT
>NZ_JAGIXF010000134.1:0-12085 GCF_021483755.1 Burkholderia sp. WTPI3
CGGCACCGTGCGGTCCGGATCAGCGGTGGTGGGTCCGATCACGAGGCTGCCGGGTCTCGCATGCGCGGGCACGCCGCCCGCGCCCAACACCACCGCCTCGACCACCGCGGACGTCGGCAGCGACAGCAACAGCACGTCGGCGTCGCGCGCGATCTCGGCCACCGAGTCGCGCGCCGACAGCACGTCCTGCCCGGCCAGCGCGAGCGCCACGCCAGGCGCGGCGTCGTAGCCGAGCACCGTGTAGTCGCCACGCCGCAGCGAACCCGCCATGCCGCGCCCCATGTTGCCCAGACCGATCACGCCCACCGTTTTCATCCGACGACTCCCGTTAGCTGTTGGTTCGAGGCCGGTGCGCCAGCTTGCGCCCGCCTTGCATGGCCACGATGTTCGGTCCGGCGATCCGTATAATCAATCAACGCCAATATTGATATTGTTCTCTTTTTTAGAACACCAGGATCATGAGCGATACCCTTACCGACAGCCGGATCGTCTATTTCTACGAGGCCGTGCGCTGCGGCACGATCCGCGCCGCGGCCGACTGGCTCGACGTGGCGCCCTCGGCCGTGAGCCGCCAGATCGGGCTGCTGGAGAAGGAGCTCGACGCCACCCTGGTGGAGCGCCACGCGCGCGGCGTGACGCCCACCGAGGCGGGACGCTGCGTGATCGAATATTTCCGTGAGCAGCTCGCGCACCGCGACGACCTGATCTCGCGCCTGCAGGAACTGCGTGGGCTCACGACCGGCCAGGTCAGCCTGGTGCTCGGCGAGGGCTTCGTCTCGGATCTACTGGCGGGGCCAATGCAGCAGTTCTGCCGGCAGTTCCCCGGGATCCGCGTCAACCTCGACGTGGGCAGCACCAACGACGTGATCCGCAAAATCTCGAACGATGAGGGCGAGATCGGCCTGGTCTACAACCCGCCCGCCGAGCCGAAACTGGTGTCGCGCGCGTCGAAGCGGCAGCCGATGATGGCGATCGTCGGCCCCGACTTCCCCCGCCGCAGCCACAAGGTGCTGACGGTGCAGCAGCTCGCCACCTACCCGCTGGCGGCCACCCACCCCTCCTACGGCACGCGGCAGATGATGGAGGCCGTGGAATACGCCGAGCGCGTGCGGCTCGGGCCGATCGTCACCACCAATTCCTTCGCCATCCTGAAGGAGTTCGTGAGATCGGGACTCGGCATCGCGGTGATGCCAGCCTTCGCGGTGGCAGCCGAACTGCAGGCCAGGGAGCTGTTCGCGATCGAGATCGCGCATCCGATCCTCGAGAACGCCGAGGCGCACATGGTCACGCGCGTGGGCCGCAAGCTCTCGGTGGCCGCCAACAAGATGCTGCAGATGATGACGGGGCAGATGCGGGCGTTCCGCTAGCAGTGCCTGCCCGTGCTCCTGCCCGCGACGCGAGTCTGGGCTTAGAAACGGTTTCATGGAGGCCGCCGATTCCGCTGCAAGGTGTTCCAGCGGATCGAGCGGCAGCCGAGTTCAGAAACGCTTCATGGATGAGACACAACGCCAGGCGAAATTTGAACAAGCTCGCTCATCCGTGCATTTCTCCAAGCAGGCCGAAGGTCCAGGAAACCGAGGTGAAACCCGCTCAACCTGGCAGATCCGCCGCAACGCTCGCGGCGGAGGTGCGCCGCTGCAGCAGCGCGGTCGCGTCCGCGTGACCTGCCTCCGGTTTTAGTCCGAACTGCAGCCAAGACCCTGTCGGTTCAGCCTCTTGCTTCAGTACCGAAGAAACCAACTTTAGCTCATCGGATCGAGGCCGATGCATCACGTCAGCCGGCCTCGCCCAACGCGCGGGTGAGCAGGCGCGACACGCCGACGAAGGCAGGATGCGGCGCGGTGATCACGAAGGTCGGAATCTTCGCGAGATAGTCGGCAAAGCGGCCCTTCGCCTCGAAGCGGGCACGGAACGGCGATGCATCGAACAACGCGCCAAGGCGCGGCACGACGCCCCCGCCGATATGAATGCCGCCGGTCGCGCCAAGGGTCAGCGCCAGATTGCCGGCAAACGTGCCGAGCATGCCGCAGAAGCAGTCGAGGGTCGCCATGCAGCGTGCGTCTCCCGCGAGCGCACGCGCGATGATGGCCGCGGTATCAGCCGCGTCGGCCCCGGGTACGTCGCAGCCGTCGCGCGCAGCCAGCGCCGCGTGAATCACCGCGATGCCGGGGCCGGCGACCAGCCGCTCGAACGATACGTGCTGCCAGCGCGCCCGCGCGTAATGCAGCACGTCGGCCTCGCGTGCGTCGGCGGGCGCGAACGACACATGCCCGCCCTCGCCGGACAACGGCACCCATGTGTCGCCCGCGCGCACGAGCGCCGAGACGCCAAGCCCCGTTCCAGCGCCGAGTACGCCGATCGTACCCTCCGGCGTCGCCTGCCCGCCGCCGACCTGCCGTCGCTGCCCCGCGCACAGATGCGGCACGGCCATCGCCAGCGCCGCGAAATCGTTGAAGACATGCAGCGTGTCGAATCCGAGCGCGCGGCGCGTCGCGTCGATCGAGAAACGCCAGTCATGGTTGGTCATGCTGACGATGTCGCCGCTCACGGGATTAGCGATCGCGATCGCCGCGTGCCGCACCTGCGCACCGTCCGCGTCGCGCAGAAACGCGCGCACCGCGTCGTCCACGCCGGCATGGGCGCTGCATCGATAGACGCGTACGTCGCCGATCCCGCCGCGCACGGTCTCCAGCGCGAAGCGCGCGTGCGTACCGCCGATGTCCGCCAGCAGGCGTGGTTCGCCGGTCTGCACGCCGCACGGCGCGACCGGCCGACCGTTCAGGGTCGCTTCGCTCATCGTCTCTCCCGGATTGTCATCATGTGTCGATTGCTAGGGTCATGGCACGTCCACGCCGCGCGCCGCGCCCAGCAACGCGAACCAGTGCTCGCGTTCGAGCCGGATGCGGGTCGCTTCCACCGCTTCGCGCAGCGCCGCGATCCGGCTCGACCCGACGATCGGCAGCGGCCGGCACGGCAGCGCGAGCAGCCACGCGAACAGCACCGTCGTCACCGGCACGCCGAGCACGTTGCCGATCCGCACGGCGCGCGTGCGGGCGACGCCTCCGTCAACAGGCGTCCGCCCGCGAGCGGCGACCACAGCATCGGCGGACAGCGCCAGCGCTGCGCCTGGTCGAACGTGCCATCGTCGAGCGGCGCGAGATGCAGCAGCGAACATTCGACCTGGTTCGTCGCGAGCGACATCCCGTGCGCCGCCATCCGGTCCTGCAGCAACCCGGCCTGCGCCGGCGTAAAGTTCGATACCCCGAATTGCCTCACCTTTCCGTCGCGCCGGAGCGCGGCGAAGGTCGCGGCGACTTCGTCGGCATCCATCAGCGGATCGGGGCGATGCAGCAGCAACAGGTCGAGCCGGTCGGTGCGCAGCGCGCGCAGCGACTGCTCGACCGACGCGACCACATGCGCATCCCGCGTGTCGTAGTGCTTGATCCCGTGGGCGGGGCGGCGCGCGGACACGAGCCGGATCCCGCACTTCGTGACGATCTGCATCCGCTCGCGCAGGTGCGGCGCATCGGCCAGCACGTCGCCGAACAGGCTCTCGGCCGTGTAGTCGCCGTAGATGTCCGCATGGTCGAAGCTCGTCACGCCGAGCTCCAGCGCCGCCTCGATCAGCGCACGGCGCTCGCGGGCGGACAACGCCCAGTCGCCGATCCGCCACATCCCGAACACGATGCGCGAGAACGTCACGGCATCGGCCCCCATCGACATCGTCGTACAGCGTTCGGTCATCGCGCTCACCACCACCATTCGACCTGCGCACCGACCGTCGAACCTGTGCGCGACGTGCCGAAGATACCCGTCGTCGACAGGGGATCGCCGGGCGCGGCCGCATCCTGCGCGGCCTGGTTCCAGCGCGCATACGTGTAGAACACGCGGAATTCGGGCCGCGACCAGAAGGAACGGTCCATCGCGAGCGTCAACGCAACGCTCGCCTTCAGCAGCGTGCGCGTCGGGCCGCCGGACGGCGTCACGCGATCGTGCCCGAGGTCGCCCTGCAGCTTGACGTGCTGCGTGAACGCATACACCGGCCGCACGCCCATCGAGATCCAGGTCTGCGATCCGCCCGACGGCGCGATGTCGCGCTGGTAGATGCCGACCACCTGTCCGCTGAAGTCGCGTGTCGCCTGCCAGTCGAACGCGTCAAGCACGCGCAGGCTCTTGTAGCGGTTGTCGTTGGTCAGCGTTCCCGTGTAGCCGAGCCCCGTGCCCGGACCGACGCCGTACTGGAACGCGAGCTTGTTCTTGCCTCCGAGCAGATTGGTCTGCACGTGCTGAACCGTGAACGACCAGCCGCCGTGCGCGTCCTGCAGCAGGCCGCTCGCATTCAGTACCGGCGCGCGGGCCGGGATGTACGACAGCCCGAACTGCAGTTCCCCGCCGGGGTTCGGGTGCAGGCCCGACAGTTGCAGGTCGTGGCGCGTCGCGTAATCCGGCTGGTCGATGTAGTCCTCGCGAAACAGCGCGTAACTGAGCTTCAGGCCACCACCGATCGGCACGTTCTCGATGCCCGCGCCGAGGCCGCTCGGGTTCCAGTAGAAGAAGTCGTTGATGTGAACGTCGTTGCGCCGGTAGTAGATGCGCCCGAACCAGATTCGCATGTCGTCGAGACCCGGGAAATTCGTGAGCTGCACGTACGACTGCGGCAGGCGGATCTTGCCGTGATTGCCGTCGAAAGTCGGCGTGCGATCGAGATCGTTGACGAGGCTCGCCATGCCCACCGCCGACAACTGCATGCCGTTCGAGAATTTGTACAGCGTCTGATCGATCTCCAGCTCGCTGTAGACCTGGCATTCGTTGCCGAGCCGGTACTTGCTTTGCGCGCCCGGCAGCTGGAAGCAGGCCTGCGAGTGACTGTCGCTGGTGCCGACGCCGGCCCGCAGATAGCCGTGGAACTGCGTCCACGGCGTCAACTGGTTCCAGGCCGACGACGGCGTCGGCGTGGCCACGTTGGCAGGGCTCGTGTCGGCCGGCACGACGCCCGTTGCCTGCGACAACCCGCCCGGCGCACCGTCCGCGGCGACCGTCGTTGCCGGATCCGGCGCCGCATGCAGCGCGGCCGATGCAACGGCCAGCGAGAAAGCGGCGGCGAGCCGCGTGGGTCTGAACGCGGTGCGTGCGGGAGCGCGCGCGGCGCGGCCTGCTTCGTTGATCATGAACGTGTCTCCAAACGTTGTCAGTGCGCCGCGTGCGATGCGCGGCGTCATCGAATAGGTGTGCGTGCTGCGTCGTGCGATCGGCGGGCCGGCGCGGTGGACGACCCGCGCCGGCCCGGTGCGACGTCAACCCGCGACGTCGAGGTCCAGCAAGGGCGGCGCGGCGACGGCCGCCGGCCCGGGCGCGTGAATGCGGATCGGCTCGCCCGCGGCTGCGCTCGCATAGATCGCGTCGAGAATTTCCATCACAATCAGCCCTTCCTCCCCGGGCGCCGGATGCGGAACGTCGCACAGGATCGCTTCCGCGTAGTCGTACATCGCGGAATGCGCGCCTTCCGCGGGCGGATTCAGGCGCATGTCGAACTGCGCGCCGTTCTGCTCGATGAACACGTGCGCGTCGAACGTGTAGCCCTCGTTCAGGTTCTTCTGCAGCAGCCCGGCGCGCGTGCCGAGCAGGCGCGTCTCCATCAGCTCCGCTTCCTGGATGTTGGTTGCCCACGACGCCTCGAGCGCGAGCGTCGCGCCGTTGTCGAAGCGGATCAGCGCGGCCGCGAGATCCTCGACGTCGAATGTCTTGCCCGCGCGCGCCGCGAGCTCGCGCGCGATCGGATCGTAGGTGCTGCCCATCACCCACACGGGCTTCGGATAGCCCATCAACCACAGCGCGAGATCGAGGCGATGCACGCCGAGATCGATCAGCGGGCCGCCGCCCGCCAGCGCCTTGGTGCCGAACCAGCCGCCGAAGCCCGGCATCCCGCGCCGGCGGTGCCAGACCGTGCGTCCGAAGTAGAAATCGCCGAACAGACCGCTATCGACCTGCGCCTTCAGCGCACGCGACTGCGCGCTGAAGCGGTACGAGAAATTGATCATGAGCCGCTTGCCGGCGCGCTGCGCGGCGATCAGCATGTCGCGTCCCTCGTCCGCGTTCAGCGCCATCGGTTTCTCGCACAGCACGTGGCAGCCGGCGTCGAACGCGGCGAGCGTCAGCTCGCGATGAAACACGTTCGGCGTGCAGACGCTGACGACATCGAGCTTCTCCGCTGCCAGCATTGCATCGGCCGTGGCGTAGCGTGCGTCGATGCCGAATGCGTCGCCGACTTTCGCGAGCCGCTTCGCATCGGGATCGGCGATCGCGACCACGTCGACATCCGGATGCTCGCGCCAGCCTTCGACATGTTTGCGACCGATTCCGAGTCCGATCACGCCTACGCGCAGCCGGCGGCCGCGCGCGATCGCGGCCACTTCCGGCAGCTCGACCTTGTAATCGTCGTTCATGCGAGGTCTCCGGCGGTTTGCTGGATGCCGACGTGCGCGAACTGCCCGCTCTTCTCGCTGAGCGTTTCGAGCGGCGCCGAGTTCGGGCAGCGGTCGACGAGGTTCACGCGGGGGGCGGCCCACTGCACTGCGTTCGCGATCACACGCTGCACGTTGCGGTCGTGATAGGTCGGATACGCTTCGTGCCCGGGACGGAAATAGAAGATCCGGCCATGGCCGCGCTCCCAGCAGCAGCCCGAACGAAACACCTCGCCGCCTTCGAACCACGAGATGAAAACGGTGCTGTCCGGTTGCGGGATGTCGAAACGCTCGCCGTACATTTCCTCGTGCTGCAGCTCGAAATATTCACCGAGTCCCGCCGCGATCGGATGGGACGGCTCGACGACCCACAGCCGCTCCTTCTCGGCCGCCTCGCGCCACTTCAGCGAACAGTTCGTGCCGAGCAGGCGGCGGAAAATCTTCGAGAAGTGTCCGGAATGCAGCACGATCAGACCCATCCCTTCGAGCACGCGGCGCTGCACGCGCTCGACGATCTCGTCGGAAACTTTCGCATGCGCCTTGTGCCCCCACCAGATCAGCACGTCGCACGCGGCGAGCCGCGCTTCGTCGAGCCCATGCTCGGGCTGATCGAGCGTCGCGGTGCCGATTTCAAGCGGCAATGCGCCGTGGCCGAGCGCCGGCGTCTCTGCGAGCGCGCTGGCGATCACCTCGTGCAGGCCGTCAGGGTAGATCGCTCGCACGCCTGCGTTTTCCCGTTCGTGCTCGAACTCGTTCCAGACGATCACTGAAAGCTTATTGTTTAGCATGACTATCCTTTATCGATGATTTGGCGCCAATTCGACAGCGGCCTTGCGCCGTGGCCGCCTGAAACCCGTGATTGAATGCCCTGCGTGCCGCTCAGGCGAGCGCCAGCGCCGGTTCGGCAGGCGCGTGCGGCGTACGTGCCGCCGCGCGTCCGTCCGGATGAAACAGATGCATCGCGCCGGCCGGCAGATCGAAGCGCACGCGCTCGCCGATCCGCACGGTGAGCGCGTCGGTCTTCGCGACGATCGGCTGGTCGCACAGCGGCGTATCGAGATACAGATAGGTGTGCTCGCCCATCTGCTCGGCGTGCGCGACCTCGCCCGTCACGATGCCGGCGCCCACCCGCACATGTTCCGGGCGGATGCCGAGCGTCACGCGGGCACCCGGTTCGAGGTCGTCGCCGCACACGCCGGCGATCAGCGGATGATCCTTCGCCAGCGCGCGAACCTCGGTGCCGCCAGCCGCCGCGACGCTTGCCGGCAGAAAGTTCATCGCCGGCGAGCCGATAAAACCGGCGACGAACCGGCTCGCCGGGCGGTGATACAGATCGAGCGGCGTGCCGATCTGCGCGATGCTTGCGATCCCGTTGCGTCCTTCGAGCGGCCGCAGCAGCACGATCTTGTCGGCGAGCGTCATCGCCTCGACCTGGTCGTGCGTCACGTAGATCATGCTGGTGCTGTCGAGGCCGCGGTGGAGCTTCGCGATCTCGACGCGCGTCTTCACGCGCAGCGCCGCATCGAGGTTCGACAGCGGCTCGTCGAACAGGAACACTTTCGGCTTGCGAACGATCGCGCGGCCGATCGCGACGCGCTGCCGCTGGCCGCCCGACAGCGCGCCTGGCTTGCGTTCGAGCAGTTCGCCAAGACGCAGCGACTCGGACGCGAGCCGCACGCGCCGGTCGATCTCGTCCTTCGGCAAGCGCAGATGACGCAGGCCGAACGCCATGTTTTCGTAGACGGACATGTGCGGATAGAGCGCATAGCTCTGAAACACCATCGCGATGTCGCGCTGGGCAGGCGCAAACGTGTTGACGCAGCGGCCATCGATCCACACGTCGCCCGCGCTCTGTTCCTCGAGGCCGGCGACGATCCGCAGCAACGTCGACTTGCCGCAGCCCGACGGGCCGATGAATACGCAGAACTCGCCCGGCTCGATCGTGAGATTCACGTCGCTGAGGATGGGGGTCGTGCCGAACTGCTTGTGAAGACCGCTCAACTTGATCTGACTCATGTTTTTCCTCTCGATCCTGATGCGCCGATGCGCGTCAACCCTTGACCGCGCCGGCAGTCAGACCGGACACGATATGCCGCTGAAACACCAGCACCAGCAGCACGAGCGGCACCGTGACGATGACCGACGCGGCCATGATGGTTCCCCATGGCAATTCGTAACTGCTCGCGCCCGAGATCATCGTGATCGCGACGGGTACCGTGCGCTGGCCCGGCGAGATCATGAAGGTCAGCGCGAACAGGAACTCGTTCCAGGCCGACACGAACGCGAGCAGCGACGTCGCGGCCAGCGCCGGCCGCAGCAGCGGCATGAAGATCCGGAAGATCAGCGTGAACACGCCGACGCCGTCGACGAGCGCCGCTTCTTCCAGCTCGCGCGGCAGCTCGCGCATGAACGTGACGAGAATCCAGATCGTGAACGGCAGCGTGAAGATCAGGTCGGACAGCACGAGCGCGCCGAGATGGTCGTACAGACCGAGCATGCGAACCAGCTCGAACAGACCCGACAGGATCGCGACCTGAGGAAACATCGACACGCCGAGAATGCACATCATCAACACGCCGCGCCCGCGGAACGACACGCGGCCAAGCGCATACGCAGCGAGCACCGAGACGGCGAGCGACAGCGCGACCGCCCCGCCCGCGACGAGCGCCGAGTTCAGCAGGTACGCGCCGAACGGCTGGCCGCGGAACAGCTGCCGATAGTTGTCGAGCGACGGGCTCGACGGAAACAGCGACGTATCGAACAACGCGTCGCCGTGCTTGACCGACGTGCCGATCATGTAGACGAACGGGAACAGCGCGATCACCAGCACGAGCGCCGACAGCAGCCCGTGAATCGCGGCATCGAGTGAATGCTTCTTCAAGTCACGCCTCCTTCATCCGGCGGCGGCTGAGCGCCATGTAGCCGATGGTGAACAGCACGATCGTGGCGAACAGCAGCATCGCCGACGCCGACCCGAACCCGACCTGCTGGAAATCGATCAGCTGTTCGCGCACATAGACCGACATGCTTTTCGTGATCCGGCTGTTCGACGTCATCACGTAGATCAGGTCGAACACGCGCAACGCGTCGAGCGAGCGGAAGATCATCGCGACCAGCACGCCGGGCAGGATCAGCGGCAGCGTCACCGACCGGAACACGCGCCAGCGCGGCACGCCGTCGACTCGCGCGGCCTCGTAGCAATCGCGCGGCACCGTCTGCAGCGCGGCAAGCATCAGCAGCGCCATGAACGGGGTCGTCTTCCACACGTCGACAAGCACGATGGTCGGGAATACGAGGCGTGCGTCGGCGGTAAATGCGAGCGGTTCATGGATCACGCCGATCGACATCAGCATCGCGTTGACGATCCCGAACTGGTCGTTGAGCATCCAGCTCCAGATCTTCGCCGACACGACGGTCGGGATCGCCCACGGCACGAGCACGGCCGCGCGCAGCAGCGTGCGCAGCCGCGACGGCACGTCCAGCAGCAGCGCGACGCCCATGCCCGCGGCCGTCTCGAGCACTACCGACGCCGCGGAGAACAGCACGGTGTTGCCGACGGCCTGCCACCAGGCCGGATCGCGCAGCACGCCCGCAGCGCCGAGATAATTGTCGAGGCCGACGAAGCGGCGTTGCGACAGATCGGAAAGTTGCGCGTCGGTCAGGCTGAACCATGCGGTGCGCAGCAGCGGCCAGCCGGCGATCGCCGCCAGCGCGAGCAGCGCGGGCGCCACCAGCAGCCATGCCTGGCGCCGACGCGCCTGCGCGAGCCCCGATCGGGCCCTGGCGGGCACCTGCACAAATGCAGGAGTACTACTTATCTCGATGCTTCCGGTTCTCATTCGATGTCTCCTGTCAGGCCGGCGCCATGCGGCGGGCGGCCCGATCGATCAATCGCGCGCTGCGGCGCTCAGTGCCAGTTGCCGCCCGGTGCGAGCCGGTTGAGCGTGGCGGCGAGCCGCGCGAGCGCGCCCGATGCGGTGTCGCTGCCGGCGAGCACGTCGTGTGCGGCGTTCCAGAACTGGTTGCTGACCTGGTTGTACTTCGCGCCGGTCACGGTCGACGGCCGCGCGACCGCGGTGCCGAATGTCGGCAGCAGGTCGGCCATGAACGGGTTGGCCTGCAGGATGTCCTTGTCCCGGTAGAGCGCGAGCATCGTCGGGTTGTACGCTCCCTGAATCGCGCGCATCTTCTGCACCTCCGCGCTCGCCAGGTACATCACGAGATCGGCGGCCAGTTTCGGATTCGGGGAGTAGCGCGACACGGCAAGCTGCCATCCGCCCAGCGCGGCGGCCGGGCGGCCGTCTGCGCCGCCCTTGGGCAGCGGCGCGATGCCGACCTTGCCCTTGATCGGGCTGCCCGCGCGATTCGCGATCGCCCAGGCGTACGGCCAGTTGCGCATGAACACGGCGTTGCCGGCCTGGAACACGCCGCGGGCTTCCTCTTCGCCGTAATTCAGCACGGCTTTCGGGCTGATCGTGCCGACCCATTTCGCCGACTGCTCGAGCGCCCTGATCGCGCCAGGGTTGTCGATCGTCACGCGGCCCTTGTCGTCGACCACCGTGCCGCCGTTGTAGCTGCTGATCCATTCGAGCGCATCGCAGGTCAGCCCTTCGTATGCCCGCCCCTGCCACACGTAACCCCAGACCTTCTCGTTGCCGGCCGCGCGCTCGCTCGACTGGATCCTGCGCGCGGCGGCGTCGAGCTCGTCCCACGTCGCAGGCACTTTCACGCGATACTTGTCGAGCAGGTCCTTGCGATAGTAGAGCAGCCCCGTATCGATGAACCACGGCATCGCGACCAGCCTGCCGTTGACCGTATCGTTCGCGACGATGCTCGGGAACGACTGGCTTTCCAGCCCCTTGCTGTATGGCTTCAGGTCGACCAGATGGTTCGCGAGGATGCCCGGCCAGACCGTATCGATCTGCATCACGTCGATCTTGTCCGAACCGCTGCCGAGCAGTTGCTGATACAGCGCCAGCGTCTCGCTCGAGTTATTTGGCATGCTGATGAACTCGACCTCGTTGCCGGTCTTCTCTGCCCAATGCTTTGCCGAGACCTGGCAAATGTCCTGGTCGACGCCGGCCGCGCCGCATGCGATCCGCAGCGTCGCCGCGCCAGCCGTGGCGGCCGTAAAAAACGCCGTCGCAAGCGCCGTCGTCAGCAAACCCACTTTGAGCTTCGTCATTCGGTGTCTCCGTTTTTCGAATCGTTCTCGTCGCACGCCACGGTGCCGCGAATGCGCCGCCGGGTGCCGTGGGTCTATGAAACCCTAGTCCGGTTAATCGAAAATTTCGGAAACGCATCCCGTCATTAACAATCGAAACAATCGCCGTCGCGCGTCAGCCCAGCAGCGCGGCGAGTGCCGCCAGATCGAACGGCTTCGGCACGAACGGCAGGTCGGCGGGCCAGTCGGGATGGGTCTGATGAATCTCGGGCGGCAGGCCCGAGGTAAGTGCGACGCGCTGCGCCGGCCAGCGCTCGGCGAGCCGCGCCGCGAGCGCGATGCCGCTGCCGCCCGCGCCGAGCGAGATGTCCGACAACACGAGCGTGACGGGGCCGTGCTCGGTCAGCCAGCGCAATGCCGCGTCGCCGGTGTCGACCGCGTCGGCCCGCGCGCCAAGCGC
>NZ_JAGIXF010000135.1:0-12052 GCF_021483755.1 Burkholderia sp. WTPI3
CAGCGTTTCGCGACCGATTGGATGTGGACTTACAATCATGACCGCCCGAACATGGCCTTGGGCAAATTTACGCCAAAGCAGCGGTTGGCCATGGCCGCTTAGTTTCTACTTCTGAACCCCGTGGAAAACGGGGGGATTACCCCTTGCTCGATGGGGATTCTGGAGTGACAGAATTAATTTGCTCAACGACAATCGGCGTGGCCTTATGGTCGGTCTGGAACAGCCGCGCCGTGTTACGCATGCTGCTGCGGCAGCCGATGATAGGCGCGCCCGTGATAGACGAGGCCCGAACATGCGGAACCGAGATGTACCGCCTGCACGGCGCAGAAAAAGACCGTATGTGTGCCGATGTCAATGCTCCGGTCCACCGTGCAGTCGAGACTCGCGGCCGCTGTGGCCAGCACCGGCGCACCCGTGACGAGACGGATCCACTCGCCGTACGTGAAGCGCTCGGCCATCTGGACATCGCCCTTGCCCGCGAAGATCGGTGCAAGCATCTCGTGCTCGTGGGAAAGAACGTTGACACAGATGATGCCCGCCTTGCTGAAGTGGCCATATTGACGGCTGGACCGGCCTATGCAAACGAGCACCGTAGCAGGATCGTCGGTGACGGAGCACACCGCGGACACCGTCATGCCGACATCGCCGGAAGGTGTCGTGGTGGTGATTATATTCACCGCTGCGCCGATACGGGACATGGCTTCGCGGAAGGTCATGCGGTCAGGGGAAAGTGCTATCACGGCGGTACCTCTCTCGGTGGACGGGACGGGGGTGCGGCTTCATGGCGGAGCGCCACAGGTCCTTGCATGAAGCATGCGTGGTGAAGTACCCGTGGCGTTGCACCGTTCATCGCCCGCGCCGCACCGTCGACGGGTTCTCGTGGCCAGTTGCGCTGCCGGCGATTCCTATTGCTGGTGAACGGAAGCTGCTGGCCCTGAACCGACAAGCTGCTCTTTGATCAACCGTTCTTCGGCATCGTCGTAAAGGCCGGCAATAATGTGCTCGTAGCGTGCCATCAATGCCTTGCGCCGTTTCTTGCGCGTGGCGGTCATCACGCCGTTTTCCGGTGTGAGTTCCTCGGGGAATATCCTGAACGCCTTGATCTGCTCTGCCCGCGCCAACCTCGCATTCGCCTTTTCCACTTCTTCACGGATGAGGTCGATAACAGTCTGCGAGGTGGCCAGATCGGCGTACTGCGTGACCGAAGGGTCGCGCGTCCTGGCCCAGTCCATGGTGAGCGTGCCGTCGACTTCGATCAACGCCGTCAGATACTTGCGCCCTTCGCCAATCACCAGTGCCTCGGTAATGTACGGGCTCTGGCGAAGTTCGTTTTCGATCTGCACCGGGCTGATCGATTTACCGGCGGCCGTATTGATAAGCTCCTTCTTTCGATCGATCAGCTTGTACGAACCGTCCGCGCCGACGTCGACGATATCGCCGGTATACAGCCAGCCGTCCCGCAGCGCAGCCTTCGTTTCGGCTTCCTTGTTCCAGTAGCCGATGAACAGCCCCGGCCCCCGAACGATCATTTCGCCGTCCGGCAACACGCGGGTTTCCCAGGCGGGGTCGTCAAGCGGGACTCCGGAGTTGCCAGGCCTCGACCAGTCGGTCACCTGCGCGAGGTTTCCGCCGACCATCTCCGTTTGCCCGTAATTCTCTTTCAGGTTGACGCCCCACAACTGAAACAGTGTGACGACCTCGGGCGGCACTGGAGCGGAGGCCGTATACGGATAGCGCATATCGTCGAAGCCGATCCTGGCCAGCAACGGCTTGAAAACGCCCTCGCGGCAGGTGGCGTAGAGCTGTTCCTTGAATGGGTCGCCCGTGCCTGCGTCCAGGCGATCGGCCAGCACTTCCCGCGCGATGCCAAGCGCGAGCGTGTAGTTCCTCCGCTCGGCTTCGCTGCTGCCGTTTACGTGGTTGATGATCTGGGTCGCGAACTTCTGATAGAAGCGCGGCGGCGCCATATAGGACGTCGGTCTGACTTCCTGAATGCACTTCGCGAAATCGGCCGAAACGTCGACGAAGTAAGGTACCGTCTTCGCGATCAACGGCAGCGTCGTCGCCTGAATGCGCGCGACCGTGTGCGAAAGCGGCAGATGGACCACCATGCGCTGCGGTTCGGACAATATCGCCGGACAGAAGGTCGGCCACGTGAACGCGCCCGCGAGCATCGACACATGCGTCAGCATCGCGCCTTTCGGCGCCCCCGTGGTTCCCGAGGTGTAACCCAGGCTCACCAGGTCCGTCGGCCGCGCAAGCTCGGACTGCTCACGCAGATAAGCGACTTCGTCGCCGTCAAAATGCGACGCGAACTCGGCGAGTGAAACGACATTCATGCCGATTTCGCGAGGCGAGCGTTTCCAGTCCGGATCGAGCACCACGATCTTGAGGAGCCTGCTGGACGTATCGGCCGCCTTCATGACCCGAAGCTGCTCGGCACTTCCGGCAAAAGCGAGTCTCGCCCCTGAATCCTCCAGGTAGTAGCGGACCTCTTCGACCGACGCGGTGAAATAGACGCCAACCGTAACCGCTCCCGAGCAGATCGTCGCCATGTCGGCAATGAGCCACTCACGGGATACGTCGCCCATGATGGCAATCCGATCGCCTCGTGCTACACCGGCCGAGCTGAGGGCTGCGGATACGGAACAAACTGCGTTCGCATAGCCTTTCCAGGTGGTGGGCACCCATTCTCCGGCACGCTTCTGAAAGAACGCGTTTGCGTCGGCGTCGTTCTTCACGCGCTCGATCAGCAAGGCCGGAATGGTGGTGGTCGCGAATTGATTGCCGGAAGTCCACGGTGCCGCGCTCATTTCCAGTTGTCTCCAAAGCGCTTGCGCCTTTCGGTAAACGAAGCCACCGCTTCGCGGCGCTCGGGCGAATTGAACGTGATCGTCTCCAGAGCGATCGACGTGTCGAGAAGCAGATGGGCATTCTGCTTGACGAGCTTGTTGACGCAGTATTTCGTCCAGACGATCGCGTCGCGCGGGCCGCTCGCGAGCAGTTCCGCGTAATCGATCGCCGCCTCCAGCAGCTTGTCGCTTTCGACGATCTTGTTGATCATCCCCATCGTCAGCGCTTCCTCCGCGCTGACGAAGTCGCCCGTCATCAGGTAGTGCCGCGCGCGGACCGGCCCGAGCAGAAGCGGCCAGATCACCGCACCGCCGTCGCCCGCGACGACACCGGCATTGACGTGCGTATCCGCGAACCGTGCGGTCGGGCTCGCATAAATCATGTCGCAGAACAGCGCGAGTGTCGCGCCCAGGCCCACGGCCACGCCATTGACCGCCGCCACGATCGGCACCTCAACCTCCAGCATGTTTCTTATGAGGTGACGGCCACCACGCGTCGCCGACGGGATATTGCCGTTGTCGATCGACTTCTGGTCGCCGCCCGAGCAGAAACCGCGGCCGGCGCCGGTCAACACGATCGCCTTGACCGATTTGTCGTGATCCAGCTCCACGAATACCCGTTCCAGCTCGTCGTGCATGTCCCAATTGATGGCGTTCAGGATTTCCGGGCGATTCATCGTGACGATCGCGACACCGGAGGGCCGTTGTTCGACATTCAGATACTGATAGCGCGAAGACGTATTCATAGGTTCATCCTTGACTTTGCTTCGGGTTGGCGGCCTGCGGGCGCATGGCGCGAATCTTCTCGAGCAACTCGTCGGTCGGGCGGACGATATTGTTGCGATCGTTGAAATGCGGAATCACGTAACGGCCCACCATGTCGATCGCCGACATGATCTGCTCGTGCGGTACCGAGTCGATATGCAGCAGCACCTCGTCGATTCCGAGCTTCTCGTATTGCTCCAACTGACGGATGACGGTATCGGGGCTTCCGCACACCGTGGTGGCGGATTCGTTCAGCAGGTAGTCCCAATCTTCGGCGGCGCGCTGCATCGCGGGCACGCTTTCGGCCATGTATGCGTAGTTGTCCGCGAGTTTGGCGAGCCGCGGATACGCATCAGTCGAGATGCGCGCATAGTTCATGATCGCGCCGGCGTAAATGTCCTTCGCTTCCTGGTCGGTCTTGCCGATACCGATGAAGAGCGGCATGCCGGCGCGTGGCTTGTGCAACGGCCCGGTCTCATCGCGCTTCCAGCTGTTCCAGTAGGTGTCCAGCAGCCCCTTCTGTTTTTCCCATCCCTGATAAATCGCATGGCTCATCACCGCGAGGCCTTCCGAGCCGGCCCAAGCGTGGCTGTTCGCACTGGTGGCAGCAACGCCGAGCACGGGATACGGTTTTTGCAACGGCTTCGGCACGAGCGACCGGGGCGGCACCTGGTAATACTTTCCCTCGAAGGTGAACACGTCCTCACGCATCGCTTTGCGCAACAGCGCCATGCCCTCTTCCATTTGCGGCAGAGTTTCCTCGGGCGATACGTTGAACGCGCGCATAGCGATCGTCGTATTCGCGCGCCCGCAGTACATCTCCATCCGGCCGTCGGACAGGATGTCGGTGGCCGCCAGCCGTTCCGCGGTACGCAGTGCGTGATTGATGGCCTTCGGCATCAGCGCCACGGCAGGACGCAGCTTGATTCGCGAAGTGACGGCCGCAAGATAACCGAACACCACTTCAGGCGCCGAACTCGACACCCCGCCAAGCGCAAAGTGCTGCTCCGACAACGCAACAAAGTCGAAACCCATTTGCTCCGCGAAGCGCGCTTCGCGAACCAGTTCGCGAAGCCTGTTCGAGTAGCTATGCCCGACCTGCGTCTCCTGCTCGGACCAAAAACCGAATTTCAATGGCATTTTCCTTTCCTTGACAGTCGTAATTCGAAAATTCACGGCGCGCGCGAACTGATGCCGAGGTTCGGGCAGTGTCACGCCGCCAACCAATTAACATCGTCGTTTAACTTGATTTAGAAACAGCTCATCCATATTGGATAGCGATACTTATCCATCCGGATGCCATTTCTATCTTGATGTCTCTTTTGTTTCCGTGAATAAATATTGCCGCACATCCCGCAGCATTTTTTATTCTTTTCATGCCTCAACCTTTCCGATGCCGGCAAATCATGCTGCCGGCTTTCCGTCTTTTTCTATGTCGACGATTCGGCCGCAAATGCCGACGCGAGAAGTCTCGCCGTCGCACGCAAACAGGCCTCGCCAATCTCGCGTGACGATCCTCGCGCATCGCCCAGCACGCCGTTTCGGGAAATGGACGCCACGCCTTCCTTCCACATCCGGTTCAATTGCTCGGTCGTCATGGCGCCCGCGTGGCCTGTCGTGAGTCGAGCGAGTCGGACACTGTCCGGATCAAGGTGGATCATGAGGGAGGTTTCGGCGATGTCTGCGTGTCCGCCCACGGATTCCGGATCGCCGCCGGCTTCCTCGACGGCCAGTCGCCATTCGCGCAGCCATGCCTGATGATCCGTATAGGCAAGCACCTGGACGTCCGGCCCGACGGCCTGTCGCAATCCCGGCAACAATCTATGAAGGGCATTGAAGTTACCGACATGCGCCGAGAACAGGTAGATGCACTTGAATCCATGTGCCGCGAGGCTCACGCAGTAATCGTGGCAGAGCGCGGCATACGTGTGCTCCTGCAACGAGATCGTGCCCGGGAAGGCCATGTGGTGCTTCGAGCATCCCACTCGTATCGTCGGCGCGATCAGGGTTCGCCCCAGCAACGTGGCGATTTCCACGGCCAGCGCGTCAGCATGATCGGCATCCATGCTCAGCGGCAGATGGGGGCCGTGCTGCTCGATTGCGCCGCAAGGAATGATGACGCGATCGAACTGCGTGGCCAATGCGGCCGCCACGTCCTCATACGTCATGCGCGCAAGATGCAGCGTTTCCGGCAGTTTGAGATTGCTCACGATCAGGCCTTCTTGTTGCGGTTCAGAAATCTGGATCTTGCGTCCGCGGTCCGCGCGTTACCGAGATATCCACGCAGGTCATCAAGCGTCATCTGCAGCAGAGCTTCGTCGTTCATCCGCGGACTCTCGCGCAGCGTTCGCTTGATGGCGGCGAACAGTTGGCGATCTTTGGCGCAGAGCGCGCGGCATTTGGCCAGCGCGTCTCTCAGCGTTTCATCGTGCGCGGATATCGCGTCCACCGCGCCTATCGCCAACGCTTCTCCGGCCATGATCAGTTCACCGGAAAAAAGCAGCGAACGCGCGGCACGTCGACCCAGCAGGGCCGCTGCGTGGCGCATGCCTTTTGCCGCGGGCAACAGGCCGTGATTGATCTCGGGAAATCCCAGCCGGGATTCGGCGGACGCGACGACGTAGTCCGCATGCAGCGCCATTTCGAATCCGGCACCCACTGCATAGCCATTGACCGCGCATACGAGCGGGCTCGGATACCGCTCAAGTTGCGCCAGGAACGCGTGGAACGCTTCCATGCGCGACAGGGCGAGCTCATGGTCCGCCACTTCATTGATATCGCCGCCGGCACAAAAGAACTTCTCTCCCGCGCCGGTGAGCACGATGCCGGGTGGCACGTCCTGTCGAGCGAAGCCACGGAAGACGGACATCAATGCGGTGATGAGCGGTTCGTTCAGTGCGTTCGCCGGCGGCCGGTTGATCGTGAGCTGCACGATGTCCGCGTCGATCTGTGTGCAAATCAATTCGTCGGTTTTCATACCTGATGTCTCGTGAATTTTCATCGAGTCAGTGTAGGTCCGACAGGGCCAAATTTAATTTTGATTTTCCGGCGCCATCGTTGATTCGGCGGATTAAAATCGCGTCAGTCGGATGGCCCACCGTATGTTGCACCGAGGGCGGCGATACATGAATTCACCGAGGCCAGGCAGGCGCAGAAAGCGAGTGAACCGTGGAACCCAACAATCCTGAAATCGGCATGTCCGCTTCGCGAGCCATGACAGACCCGGTGAAGATCAACTATCAACCGTTCGATCCGGACTCCGTCGATTTGCCGGTCATTTCCGTTCTCCTGGAGACGAGCGGAAAAGAGGATGAGCTGCCGATGCACGTTCATCGCAAGGGACAATTGGTCGTCGCATTGAGCGGGTCGGTCATGTGCCGATCGCCGAGCGGATGGTGGATCGTCCCGCCCAACGGCGCGGTGTGGATTCCGGGCGGCATTCCGCACAGCAATCATGCTTCCGATTTCGCCAAGCTGTACGTCATCTTCATTTCGCCGGACGAGGCCGGTCTGCCCACCGACTGCCGCAGCTTTACGATCACGCCGCTCATCCGCGAGCTGATCCGTTCACTGGCCAGGTTCCCGCCAGACTATCCGAAGGACAGCCCAGTGGGCCGGCTCGCCAGAGTGTTGCTGGATCAGCTCGCGCTGCTGGCGCCCGACGATGTCTTTCTCCCGATCTCCGACAATCCCCGGCTTCAACAGATCGCTTCGGCGTTGCTCGACAACCCCGCCGACCGCAGCACAATCGCGGAATGGGGGCGCCGATATGCGATGAGCGAACGTACGCTCGCACGGCTGGTACGCAGTGAAACCGGCATGACCTTCGGGCGCTGGCGCGAGCGTCTGCATATCATCATTGCGCTTCAGCGATTGTCGGCGGGCGCGTCGGTTCACGCAGTGGCGCTCGAACTCGGCTATGAAGGTCCGAACTCGTTCATCACCATGTTCAAGAAGACCATGGGACAAAGTCCCGGCAAATTTCGCGTGGACCAGAAGGAGGCGTCCTCTCGCTGATCGAAACGCGGCGGCTGGCGCTACGCCGCCGCCTCTTTTACAGCTGGCGCGCTCGCTCCCTCAAGTGGAACTTCTGGATCTTGCCGGTCGCAGTCTTCGGCAGCGGCGAGAACACGATGGTCTTGGGCACCTTGAAATGTGCCAGCCGCTCGCGGCAATACGCGATGATGTCCGCTTCGGTCACCGCCGAATCGTCTTTGAGCGTGATGAAAGCACAAGGTGTCTCGCCCCACTTGTCGTCGGGACGCGCGACGATTGCCGCCTCCAGAACGGCGGGATGGGAATACAGTATGTCCTCGATCTCGATCGACGAAATGTTTTCGCCTCCCGAGATGATGATGTCCTTCGAGCGATCCTTGATTTCCAGGTAGCCATCGGGATGCCATACCCCGAGATCGCCCGTGTGGAACCACCCGCCGGAAAATGCCTCCACGGTGGCGTCCGGATTCTTCAGGTAGCCCTTCATCACGTTGTTGCCGCGCAGAAATACCTCGCCGAGCGTTTGCCCGTCTTTCGGAACAGGCTCCAGCGTATCCGGGCTGGCTACCATCACTGCCTCGAGAGCGGGGCCGCGCACCCCCTGGCGGGCCTTGAGCCGCGCTTTCGCATCGAGATCGAGTGCATTCCACGAGTCGCGCCACACGCATTGCACGACCGGCCCATAGGACTCGGTCAACCCGTAGGCGTGCGTCACGTCCCAGCCCATGCGCTCCATGCCGGCGATCACCGAAGCGGGCGGCGGCGCACCGCCGGTCATGACTTTGACTCCGTGACGGATGCCGGCTTTCAGCTCCGGCGCGGCGTTATTGATCATGTTCAACACCACGGACGCCGCACAAAAATGCGTGACCGTCTCGGTGCGAATGGCGGCGAGAATCCGCTCGGGCCGCGTATGGCGCAGAAAGACACTGGTGCCGGCCGCCAACGCCATGGTCCACGGAAAGCACCAACCATTGCAGTGAAACATCGGCAAGGTCCATAAATAGGTCGTGTCCTCGTCCAGATGCCACGATAGTGCGTTCGACACGGCGTTCAGATATGCGCCGCGATGGTGATACACCACGCCTTTAGGATTGCCCGTCGTGCCCGATGTGTAGTTCAGCGATATGGCCTGCCATTCGTCTTCCGGCATCGAGACACGGAATTCCGTGTGCGCGGCCTCCTGCAGCAACGCCTCGTAGTCTTTTTCGCCGAGCAGATCTCCTTCTCCAAACTGTGGATCGTCGATGTCGATGACCTGAATGGCGCGGCCAAGCCGTGCCAAGGCTTTCTTCACCGTCGAGGAGAATTCGCGGTCCGTGATCAGCAGCTTCGCGTCGCCGTGGCCGAGAATGAAAGCGATCGTGTCGGCATCGAGCCGTGTGTTGATGGTGTTCAGGACGGCGCCGCAAAGCGGCACACCGAAATGCGCCTCGAACAGTTCCGGCGTATTGGCTGCGATCATCGCCACCGTATCGCCGTTGCCGATGCCGCGCCCCCGTAGCGCGCCGGCGAGCAGCCAGCAACGCCGATAGGTTTCGGCCCAGTTGCGGCGAATCGTGCCGTGCACGATGGCCGTGCGCTCCGGCCAGACGGACGCGGCGCGTTCGAGAAACGTCAGCGGCGACAAGGCAATGAAGTTCGCCCGGTCGCGCTCGAGTCCGATCGTATAGGGATTGTCCGCCGTCGTTTTCATGCGGGCCGCCCCGCGGCCATGGCGCTCGCGCGTGCGCCGACGATGTCGGGGTTTTCTGCGTGTCTCATCTCTCCTCCAGTTGCTTTTATGGTCACGAAACGCCCTGCGATGAGCGTCACGACTTCATCCGGAAAAATGCCGCCGCGATCGGAACGGGACGACCCGATTTCTGCATCGGCACGGCGGCACGACCGGATGGCGTCAAACTTCCTGATAGTCGTGAATACGCTCTATTTTTCTCTGCTCCACCATGTTCAAACCGTAGCCCTCCAGGCCCACGATCGTTCTTTCATGATTGGAGAGCAGGATCATGTTCTTCACGCCGAGTTCGGTGAGAATCTGCGCGCCTATTCCGTAATCGCGCAGTTCCGGCTCGGCTGGCTTGGGATGCATCATGGCACGCACACGCTCGGACACGGCTGTGAGGCGGGATTCGCGGATCACCACGATGACGCCGCGATTCTCGTTCTCCAGCAAACGCGCGGCGCCGCGCAAGGACGCGAGGTGGTGACCGCCGATGACGTCGTTCATGGTATCCATCGCATGCATGCGCACGAGAACAGGGTCGGCGCCCCGTAGATCGCCCATGACGAAGGCGATATGCTCGACCTGATCGATCCGATTCCGGTAGACCACGATCCGCCAATGCCGTCCATTCGGCTCGGTGAAGCTCCCGTGTTCAACGGCCTCCACGAGCCGTTCCGTTCGTCGGCGATATGCGATGAGATCGGCGATCGTGCCCAGCTTCAGCTGATGCCGCCGTGAAAAGGCGATGAGGTCCGGCAGCCTCGCCATGGTGCCGTCGTCGTTCATGATTTCGCAGATCGCACCGGCCGGTGCGAGCCCGGACAGCCGGGCGATATCTACCGCCGCCTCGGTGTGGCCCGCGCGCACGAGCGTGCCGCCGTCGCGCGCCATGAGCGGAAAGACGTGCCCGGGAGAAACGAGCTCGTCTCGCCCCGTTTCCGGATTGATCGCAAGCGAAATCGTGCGGGAGCGGTCTGCCGCCGAGATGCCGGTGCTCACACCGTCACGCGCCTCGATCGACACCGTGAAGGCCGTCTCGTGCCGCGATCCGTTGATTCGGCTCATCAAATGCAAACCCAGCGATTCGCAGCGCGAGCGTGTCATCGCGAGGCAGATCAAGCCGCGCGCATGCGTCGCCATGAAGTTGACGGCGTCGGGCGTGGCGAATTGCGCGGGAATGACGAGGTCGCCTTCGTTCTCACGATCCTCGTCGTCGACCAGAATGAACATCCGCCCGGCGCGCGCCTCTTCGATAATCTCCAACGCCGTTGCGATGTCGGCGCGCGAATCTGCCGGCCGGCCGGCGGACATTGCGTTACTCATGAGAGCACCTTACGCGATGTGATCACGACGCCTGCGCCAGTCCATGAATCTGGATAGGCCGTGTCTTGTCGATAGGAAGCGTCGTCTTGTTGGCAAGCCGTTTCAGGACGACGTTCGAGCGAACGCTGGCCACACCGGGAAGCGACGTCAGCTTGTGTGTGATGATGTGTTCGAGTTCGACGAGATCTCTCGCGACCACCCGCAGCAGATAGTCGGTTTGCCCGGTCATCATGAAGCAGTCCATGACTTCGGTGATGCCTCTGACCGTGTCGGCGAAACTCTCCCGCGCCTGCATGCCCTGCCGCTCCAGACTGATCTCGACGATGGCCATGATGCCCAGGCCGAGCAGGGACGCATTGAGCACGGCGACGCGCCGGCTGATTACACCGAGACGCTCCAGATTTCTGACTCTGACGAGACAGGGAGAGGGCGACAGGTTGACTCGAGCCGCCAGTTCGAGGTTCGTCAAACTTGAGTCCTCCTGAAGTTCACTCAGGATGCTAAGGTCTATCCTGTCCAGCGCAACGTTCATAGCCTGCGTCTCCTCTTTGCACAAGGCTCCGGTGCCCTGAAGTTCGAACGCTCGCTTGCGCGGCAGAACATCGATTTCCGCTCCAGCAGGCATTCGAACAACATCACCTGATGAACAAGTTTATGCCTGGCAGCTCCGCGGAAAATTCTGATAAAAAGTCGAGTTATCACCAAAAACGGTCATTGTCGCCGCACGCTCGGGAAAACCCGCAACTCGTCATACTTGCGACACGCAAGCCGAGATGGCGATCAGGCCTTTCTGGGCGGCGGCAAGTCCGTGCAGACGCCTTCGTACAATTCGGCGGCCATGCCGACCGATTCGCCGAGCGTCGGGTGCGGGTGGATCGTCTCGCCGATGTCTTCCGCGTCCGCGCCCATCTCGACGGCGAGACACACTTCGCTGATCAGGTCGCCCGCGTTCAGACCGACGATCCCACCGCCGATCACGCGATGGGTTTCTTCGTCGAAGATCAGTTTCGTGAAACCTTCGTCGCGGCCGTTCGCGATCGCACGGCCCGAAGCGGCCCACGGGAACACGGCCTTGCCGTACTTGATGCCTTCGGCCTTGCACTGGTCTTCCGTCTTGCCGGCCCACGCCACTTCCGGATCGGTGTACGCCACCGACGGGATCTGCAGTGCGTCGAAGTACGCCTTCTCGCCGTGCGCGGCTTCCGCTGCGACGTGGCCTTCATGCACGGCCTTGTGCGCGAGCATCGGCTGGCCGACGACATCGCCGATCGCGAAGATGTGCGGGACGTTCGTGCGCATCTGCTTGTCGACGTCGATGAAGCCGCGATCCGTGACGGCGACACCGGCCTTGTCGGCGCCAATCTTCCTGCCGTTCGGGCTGCGGCCCACCGCG
>NZ_JAGIXF010000136.1:0-12025 GCF_021483755.1 Burkholderia sp. WTPI3
ATGGCGATGGGGGGGCGGCGCGGGCGGGGGTGGGTGTGGGGTCCGGTCGACGGCTGGGACCAGGCCGCCGAACGGCTGCCGCGCCGTGACGTGGGCAGCGTCGTGCGGCCCGAGCCGGAGGCGCTCGCGCGGCTCGGCGACGCGCTCGATGCCGCGCGGCGTCCCGCGCTGGTGGTCGGCGCGGCCGTCGATCGCGCCGGCGCGTGGGACGACGTCGTGCGGCTCGCCGAGCGGCACCGTGCGCGCGTGTACGTCGCGCCGATGTCGGGACGCTGCAGCTTTCCCGAGGACCATCCGCTGTTCGCCGGCTTCCTGCCCGCGATCCGCGAGAAGATCGTCGCGCGGCTCGACGGGCACGACCTGGTGTTCGCATTCGGCGCGCCCGCGTTCACCTATCACATCGAAGGGTTCGGCCCGCACGTGCCGCCGGGCGCCGCGCTCGTGCAACTCGTCGACGATCCCGGCATCGCCGCTTGGACGCCGTCGGGCGACGCGGTGGTCGGCAACCTGCGGCTTGCGGCGCGCGACCTGCTGGCGCGACCGGCGCCGCCCGAGCGGCCGATGCCGGCGCCGAGTCCGGCGCGCCCGCGCGTCGCCGTGCCGCCCGCCGGCGAACGGATGTCGGTGGCGTTCGCGCTGCAGACGCTCGCCGACGTACGCAACGCACACGACATCGTCGTCGAGGAAGCGCCGAGCGCGCGGCCCGTGATGCAGGCGCATCTGCCGTTCACGCGCAGCGGCACGTTCTACACGATGGACAGCGGCGGGCTCGGCTACGGGATGCCGGCCGCGGTCGGCGTCGCGCTCGCGCAGCCGGGGCAGCGCGTGATCGCGCTGATCGGCGACGGGTCGAGCCTGTATTCGATCCAGGCGTTGTGGAGCGCCGCACAGCTGAAGTTGCCGATCACGTTCGTGATCCTGAACAATCGTCGCTATGCGGCGCTGCAGGATTTCGCGCCGGTGTTCGGCTTCAGCCCCGACGATCCGGTGCAGGGCACCGATCTGCCCGACCTGAATTTCGTCGCGCTGGCGCAGGGGATGGGCTGCCACGGCATTCGCGTGGCCGATGCCGCGCGCCTGCACGACACGTTGACCGACGCGCTGCGCGCCACCGCGCCCGTCGTCGTCGAAATCGAAGTGGCCTGACGCGCAGCGCGCGTCGTTTCGGAGACTCCATGCAAACCGTATCGATGCTGATCGGCGGCGTACGCCGCGATTCGTCCAGCGGCGCGACGGTCGTGCGCCGCAACCCGCTCGACGGCGAAATTGCGTCGACCGCACCCGCGTGCACGATCGACGATGCACGCGCGGCGGCCGACGCAGCGGCTCACGCGTTTCCCGACTGGGCGGCCCTCGGCCCCGGCGCGCGCCGCGCGCTGCTGCTCAAGGCCGCCGCCGCACTCGAAGCGAAGCACGACCAGTTCGTCGCCGCGATGGCGGCCGAAACCGGCGCGTCGGCGCTGTGGGCCGGCTTCAACGTGCACCTTGCCGCGAGCGGGCTCGTCGAGGCCGCGTCGCTGACCACGCAGATCGGCGGCGAGCTGATTCCGTCCGACGTGCCCGGCTCGCTCGCGATGGGCGTGCGGCAGCCGGCCGGCGTCGTGCTCGGCATCGCGCCGTGGAATGCGCCGGTGATCCTCGCGACGCGTGCGCTCGCGCTGCCGCTCGCATGCGGCAACACGGTCGTGCTGAAGGGCTCGGAACTGTGTCCGGTCACGCACGGGCTGATCGTCGAGGCGCTGCAGGAGGCCGGCTTGCCGCCGGGTGTCGTGAACTTCGTGACGAACGCGCCCGACGATGCGGGTGCCGTCGTCGACGCATTGATCGCACATCCGGCCGTGCGCCGCGTGAACTTCACCGGGTCGACGCGGGTCGGCCGGATCGTGGCCGAAGCGTGTGCGCGCCATCTGAAACCGTCGGTGCTCGAGCTCGGCGGCAAGGCGCCGTTCGTCGTGCTCGACGATGCCGATCTCGACGCGGCGGTGGCTGCGGCCGCCTTCGGCGCGTTCGCGAATTCCGGGCAGATCTGCATGTCGACCGAACGGCTCGTCGTCGATGCATCGATTGCCGATGCGTTCGTCGCGAAGCTCGCCGACAAGGCCGCATCGCTGCCGCTCGGCGATCCGCGCCACGGACCCGTCGTGCTCGGCTCGCTGATCGACATGAAGGCCGTCGAGCGCTGCAATGCGCTGATCGACGATGCGCTCGCGCACGGCGCGACGCTCGCGTGCGGCGGCAAGTCCGACAGCACGCTGTTCCCGGCGACGCTCGTCGATCGCGTGACGCCCGCGATGCGGATCTACGCGGAGGAGTCGTTCGGGCCGGTGAAGGGCATCGTGCGCGTCGACGGCGAAGAGGCCGCGATCCGCTGCGCGAACGACAACGCGTTCGGGCTGGCGTCGGCCGTGTTCAGCCGCGATGTCGCGCGTGCGATGCGCGTCGCGGCACGCATCGAATCGGGCATCTGCCACGTGAACGGCCCGACCGTGCACGACGAGGCGCAGATGCCGTTCGGCGGCGTGAAGGACAGCGGCTTCGGCCATTTCGGCGGCAAGGCCGGCATCGCCGCGTTCACGGACCTGCGCTGGATCACCGTGCAGACCGCGCCGCGTCACTATCCGTTCTGAGAGGCTGCCGACGATGAGGATTGCGATTCTCGGCGCGGGTGCGATGGGCTCGCTGTTCGGCGGCTTGCTGGCCGAGCGGGGTGAGGCCGTCACGTTGATCGATGTGAACGACGCGCATCTCGACGCGATTCGTCGCGACGGTTTGCGCATCGACGACGATCGCGGCGCACGCCGCGTCCGCACGCTGCATGCCGTGCGACCTGAAGCGGCGCATGCGGCGGCGATTGCATCGCCCGACACGCCGTTCGATCTGCTGATCGTTTTCACCAAATCGACGCATACGCGCGCGGCGCTCGACGGCGTGCGCGCATTGCTGGGCCCGCACACGTCCGTGCTGACGCTGCAGAACGGGCTCGGCAACGTCGAAACGCTGAACGCGTTCGTGCCGCTCGAACGCATTCTGGTCGGCGTCACGACGTGGCCGGCCGACGTCGCCGGCCCCGGGCATGTGCGTTCGCATGGCGCCGGCACGATCCGCATGATGACGGCCGACGGTACGGCGCGCCCGTTCGCGGCGACGGTGGCCGCCGCGCTGTCGGATGCGGGACTCGCATGCTCGCTCGACGCCGACGTGTGGGCCGCGATCTGGGAGAAGGTCGCGTTCAACGCGGCGCTCAACACGCTGTGCGCGGCGACGGGCTGCACGGTCGACCAGCTCGCCAGCGTACCCGACGGGCCGCGGCTCGCGCTCGCGATCGCGGCGGAGACGGCCGCCGTCGCTCGCGCGAAAGGGATCGACGTCGACGGAGAAAGCATCGCCCACAACGTCGAGCATGCGATTCACGCACACCACGGCCATCGTCCGTCGATGCTGCAGGACGTGCTCGCGGGCCGCCGCACGGAGATCGACGCGATCAGCGGCAGGGTCGTCGCGGCCGCGCGCGAGACGGGCGTCGCGGTTCCGCATACCGACACGCTGCTCGCGCTGGTCAGGCTGATCGACGCGCGGATCGACTGAGCATCGGGCCGATCGCAGGTTCGCGGCGCGCGGCAGCAGGGATGCGCCGCACGCGGGCGGACTGACTGGACAGGAAAGCTGAATGAGCCGGCGCATCGACGCCGGCCGCGCAGCACGAGATTCGGGCACGCGCCTGCGCGCCAGCCCGGGCAACTGGAGACGCCATGAAAGTCATCGAATGCCGTTGTCTTGCCGCGCGCCGTTCGCGCACATCGCCGCCGCCGCGTGGCACACGGGAGGCCGCATGAGCACGCGCGACGGATTGCCGCCGCCGTCGGTCGACATCGGGGCGACACTCGACGACGGGCCGTTCACGACGATGCAGCGCTGCGTGGTGCTGCTCGCCGCGCTCGCGATCGTGCTCGACGGTTTCGACGGCCAGTTGATCGGTTTCGCGATTCCTGTGCTGATCCGCGAATGGGGAATCACGCGCGGTGCATTCGCGCCCGCGGTGGCGGCCGGGCTGATCGGAATGGGCATCGGCAGCGCGTGCGCAGGGCTCGTCGCGGACCGCTTCGGCCGCCGCCAGGCCGTGATCGGCAGCGTGTTCCTGTTCGGCGTCGCGACTTGCGCGATCGGTTTCGCGCCGAACGTCGCCGCGATCGCGATGCTGCGCTTCTGCGCGGGGCTCGGGATCGGCGGCGCGCTGCCGACGGCTACGACGATGACGGCCGAATACACGCCCGCGCGGCGCCGCACGATGATGGTCACGGCGACGATCGTGTGCGTGCCGCTCGGCGGCATGCTGGCCGGCTTGTTCGCGCACGAGGTGCTGCCGCGCTACGGCTGGCGCGGGCTGTTCTTCGCGGGTGGTGCGTTGCCGCTCGTGCTCGGCTTCGTGCTCGTGCGCGCGCTGCCCGAATCGCCGCGCTATCTGGCGCGCCGCCCCGCGCGCTGGCCGGAACTCGGCGCGCTGCTCGCGCGCATGCAGCGGCCGGTCGCGCCCGGCACCGTCTTCACCGATTTGCGCGAGGCGCGTGCGCCCGGTGCGCGGGGCGGCTTCGGCGCGCTGTTCGCCGGCGGTCAGGCGCGCGATACGATCGCGCTGTGGTGTGCGTTCTTCATGTGTCTGCTCGCGGTGTACGCGGCATTCAGCTGGCTGCCGACAATGCTGGCCGCGAGCGGGCTCAGCGTAGCGGTCGCGGGCGCGGGGCTCACCGCGTACAACCTCGGCGGCGTGATCGGCGCGCTGCTGTGTGCGTGGGCGATCGCGCATGCCGGTTCGCGCTGGCCGCTTGCGCTGTGCAGCATCGGCGGCGCGGCGAGCGCGGCCTGGCTGATGGGCGTCGATGCGGGGTGTCACACGGGCTGGCTGATCGCCGGGCTCGGCCTGCACGGACTGTTCGTCAATGCAGTGCAGTCGACGATGTATGCGCTTTGCGCGTACATCTATCCGACGGCGGTGCGCGCGACCGGCACCGCGAGCGCGCTCGCGTTCGGCCGGCTCGGTGCGATCCTCAGTGCGTTCGCCGGTGCGATCGTGATCACCACGGGCGGCGCGAATGCGTACCTGGCGATGCTGGCCGCCGCGATGGGCGTGGTGTGCGTCGCGCTGCTCGCGATGCGGCGGCACATTCCTCGCTTGACGCGCGAGCGGGCATTGCCGCGAGAGGGGGAGGAGCTGGCCCGCACGTCGTCGTGACGCGCGGGCGCCTGACACGTGTTCGTTACAGCGTGGTGCGAACGTGCCAGAGCTCGGGGAACAGCACGACGTCGAGCATCTTGCGCAGATACGGCGCGCCGCTCGTGCCGCCCGTGCCTTGCTTGAAGCCGATGATGCGCTCGACGGTCGTCACGTGACGGAAGCGCCACTGGCGGAACGCATCCTCGAGATCGACGAGCTCTTCGGCCATTTCGTACAGCTCCCAGTGCTGCTGCGGATGACGATAGACCTCGAGCCATGCGGCCTCGACCGTTTCGTCGTGACGCATCGGCTGCGTCCAGTCGCGCTCGAGCCGCCCGGGCGCGATCGCGAAGCCGCGGCGTGCGAGCAAGCGCACGACTTCGTCGTAGAACGACGGCGCCTCGAGCGTCGCACGCACCTGTTCGAGGATGTCGGGCCGGTGCGCATGCGGCTGCAGCATCTGCACGTTCTTGTTGCCGAGCAGGAATTCGAGCTGACGATACTGGTACGACTGGAAGCCCGACGACTGGCCGAGATACGGCCGCATCGCCGAATACTCGGACGGCGTCATCGTCGACAGCACGTTCCACGCCTGCACGAGCTGCTCGAGAATGCGCGACACGCGCGCGAGCATCTTGAACGCGGGCGGCAGCGCGTCGTCGCGCACGGCATCGAGCGCACCGCGCAGCTCGAACAGCGCGAGCTTCATCCACAGCTCGCTCGTCTGATGCTGGATGATGAACAGCATCTCGTTGTGATCGGGCGACAGCGGATGCTGCGCATCGAGGATCGAATTCAGCGACAGGTAGTCGCCGTAGCTCATCGACTTCGAAAAATCGAGCTGCGCGTCGTGCCAGCCGGCTTGCGCGGCGGCATCGCCGGGCACGTGCGGCGTTTCGTGGGCCTGAGCGGCCTGCGGCGATTGCGCGGCGCGTGCGCCCGAGAACGGGCAGCCCGCCGGCGCATCGTCGCCGGGTGGCTGCATATGACCAGAATTCACGGCTTTCTCCAGGATTGAATGACGGGGGGCGCGGCGCGCGGCCTGCGCGCGCCGGGCGACGCCGATCAGGTCACCGCGCCGCGCTCGGCGAACTCGGGTGCCTTCCACGCGTCGGTGGCGAGAATGTCGCGCAGCGTCTCGACCGCATCCCACACGTCGGCGAAGCGCGTATAGAGCGGCGTGAAGCCGAAGCGCAGCACATACGGCTCGCGATAGTCGCCGATCACGCCGCGCGCGATCAGCGCCTGCATCACCTCGTAGCCGTGCGGATGCTCGAAACTCGCCTGCGAGCCGCGCTGGTGATGCGCGCGCGGTGTGACGAGCTTCAGCGACAGGCCGGCGCAGCGGGCCTCCACGAGCGCGATGAACGCGTCGGTCAGTGCGAGCGACTTGCGGCGGATCGTCTGCATGTCGGTCTGCAGGAACACGTCGAGCCCGCATTCGACCATCGACATCGACACGATCGGCTGCGTGCCGCACAGGAAGCGCGCGATGCCCGGATCGGGCGCGAAGCCCGGTTGCATCGCGAACGGCGCGCGGTGGCCCCACCAGCCCGACAGCGGCTGCGAGAAATGCGGGAGATGGCGTTGCGGCACCCATACGAACGCCGGCGAACCGGGGCCGCCGTTCAGGTACTTGTACGTGCAGCCGACCGCGCCGTCCGCGCGCGCGCCGTTCAGGTCGACCGGCACCGCGCCGGCCGAGTGCGCGAGATCCCACAGCATCAGCGCGCCCGCGTCGTGCACGATCTGCGTGACGGCCGGCATGTCGTGCATGTAGCCGGTGCGGTAGTTCACGTGCGTGATCATCGCGACGGCCGTGTCTGCGCCGAGCGCGGCGGGCAGGTCTGCCGGATCGTCGATCAGGCGCAGCTCGTAGCCGTCGCCGAGCTGCTCGATCAGCCCTTGCGCGATGTACAGGTCGGTCGGGAAGTTGGAGCGCTCCGACACGATCACGCGGCGCTCCGGCGCGCGCCCGGCCTGATGGCGCAGCATCGCCGACAGCAGCTTGAACAGGTTGATCGAAATGGTGTCGGTCACGACGGTTTCGCCGGGCGCGCCGCCGATCAGCGTCGCGAGCTTGTCGCCGAGGCGGCGCGGCAGCGCAAACCAGCCGGCGGTGTTCCAGCTGCGGATCAGGCCTTCGCCCCATTCGGCGCCGATCACCTGTTGCGCGCGGGCAGCCGATGCGCGCGGTTGCGCGCCGAGCGAGTTGCCGTCGAGGTAGATCACGCCGTCGGGCAGCGCGAACTGGTCACGCAGCGCGGCGAGCGGGTCGTCGCGGTCAAGGGCGAGCGCGTCTTCATGAGTCTTGATCATGATGTCGGGTAGAGGTTTCGGGTAATCAGGAGGAGCGGCCGGGCAGCGCCCGCAGCACCGCGCGCACCGGGCTCGCGTCGAGCGTCGCGAACTTCAGCGGCAGCGCGATCAGTTCGTAGTCGCCGGGCGGCACGTCGTCGAGCACGATCCCTTCGAGGATCGCCATCCGGTGCGCACGCACGCGGTGATGCGCATCCATGGTCTTCGATTCCTGCGGGTCGAGCGACGGCGTGTCGATGCCGATCAGCTTCACGCCGCGCGCGGCGAGCAGGTCGACGGTCGCGTGCGCGACCGCGCAGAAGCCGCTGTCCCAGTGCTCGACGCTGGCGCGCGCATAGGTGCGCAGCAGCACGCGCGGCGGCACGCCGTCGAGCGCGGCCTCGACGTCGGCCGGCTGCACGACCGGCGTTGCACCGATGCAGTGGATCACGCGGCACGGGCCGAGGTAGGTGTCGAGCGGCACCGCGCCGATCGGCGCGCCGTTCGCGTCGTAGTGCAGCGGCGCGTCGCAGTGCGCGCCGGTATGCGGCGACAGCGTCAGGCGGGCGACGTTGACCGGCGAGCCGGCCTCCATCCGCCACACGCGTTCGACGGAAACCGGTGTGTCGCCCGGCCACACGGGGGTGGCGGGGCTGATCGGCGGCGAAATGTCCCAGAGTGTGTCCATGGCATGGCGAATCGGTGAATCGATGCTTCGAATGATAGGTGGACGCTCGCAGAAAGTGCTTGCGAAATAAACATGGACAATCCGCCCGATTGGCAGATAATTCGAATCAGAGGGAAAACGGGGACCAAAAATGCATGCGATCACGCTCGATGCCACCGACTGCCGGATTCTGGCAGTCCTGCAGGAAGAGGGCAGAATCAGCAATCTCGATCTGGCGGAGCGGATCTCGCTGTCGCCGTCCGCCTGTTTGCGCCGGATGCGCCTGCTCGAGGAGCAGGGCGTGATCGAGCACTACCGCGCATGCCTGAGCCGCGAGAAGCTCGGCTTCGAGCTCGAGGCGTTCGTGCAGGTATCGATGCGCAACGAGGAAAACCAGTGGCACGAGCGCTTCGCGGAAGCGCTGCGCGAGTGGCCGGAGGTGGTCGGCGCGTTCGTCGTGACCGGCGAGAGCCACTATCTGCTGCGCGTGCTCGCGCACAACCTCAAGCACTATTCGGATTTCGTGCTGAACCGGCTCTACAAGGCGCCGGGCGTGATGGACATCCGTTCGAACATCGTGCTGCAGACGCTGAAGGACGAGGCGGGCGCGCCGGTCGGACTGGCGCGCACCGGGGCGATCAAAGCGGTGTGAGGCCGTGGAAGCCGCCGCCGTGGAACACGAGCGGCGGCGCGCCGTCGCTCGCGGCCCGCACGCCGCAGCGCTCCACTTCGCCGACGAAGATCACGTGGTCGCCTTCGTCGTAGCGGCTGCGGTTGTGGCATTCGAACCACGCGAGCGCGCCGTCGAGCACCGGCATGCCCGAGTTGCCGGCCGCGTGCGCAATTCCTTCGAAACGATCGCCCTTGTAGGTCGAGAAACGCTTGCACAGGTCAAGTTGCGACGCCGCGAGCACGTTCACCACGTAATGGCTGTTGCTGCGAAACACCGGCGTCGACGCCGATTTGTGCGCGAGGCTCCACAGCACGAGCGGCGGATCGAGCGACACCGAGTTGAACGAGCTCGCGGTGATGCCGATCAGCTGTCCGGACGGCGCACGCGTCGTGATGACCGTGACGCCGGTCGCGAACTGGCCGAGCGCCTGGCGAAATGCTGCCGAGTCGAAATCCGGCGGAGTGGGGTGGTTCATCGGGCGGCCATCCGGGACGAAACGGGCGGGCGCGGCGCACGGCGAATCCGGGGGGCGCGGCGGACGAAAGGCGGCAAGGCCGGGGCGGTCGATTGGGAAGTGGTGCGCATGCCCGGATTTTAGCGGAATCAGGGCCGCCGGGCCCGTGCGGGCGGCGCATTGCGGCGTGAGCGTGAGGTAGCGAACACTGCCGCACGGCGCCCAAATTGCGCCCGAACGCCTGTTCCGTCGCGTTTTATTGCGCGCGGCAGATAGCGCTGTTGCGACGGCGCCGCGCCGCCTTGCTACCGTGCGGCCGCGAGCCCGAGCGACAGCGCGCCCGTCACGATCAGGCTCGATGCCCACACGGCATCGAGGTTGAACCAGCTTCTTGCGACGAATTTCAGTCCAAGATAGCGATAGACGAGCCACGCCAGCATGCCGCCCGTCGCGATCATCGCGGCCGCATGCACGGCCGCGACGACGAGCGCCATGCCGAGATGCGCGTCGACGAGCGTCGCGGCCGCGCGATGGCCGGCGTCCCCGGCGTCTCCTTCGAGCCCGCAGAGGCCGAGGTAGATTGGCACCAGCATCAGCCCGGCGCCGTGCGCGATCGCGACCGCGAACGACCACAGTCCGAGCCGCGCCGGCGCGATCCGCGCGAGTGCCCGCGGGTGGCGGCGGCGGATCAGCAACAGTGCGCCGAAGCCGATCACGAGCGCGCTCGCGCCGATGCGGATCGCCGACTGCCAAGCGAGCAGCGCGGCGAGCAGCCCGAACGGCAGCATCACCATGAACACCGCGAGCGCGTGGCCGAGCGCGAGATAGCCGAGCGCCGCGACGAGCGCGCCGCCGCGGCGCGTCATCAGCGCGTTCGACACGGCCAGCGGCCAGCCCATCGCCGGATTGAGCCCGTGATAGACGCCGCTCGCGAGCACGGCCGCCCACAGCGCGAGCGGCGCGGAGAACCCCGTGTTCAACGCTTGACCGACGGATAGCAGAACGAGTCGGTCGAGCAGTCGCCGCCTTCGAGCCGGATCTGGTGCGCGCGATAGCCGTCGGGGAACTCGACCCAGTAGTCGTCGGCGAGCGTGAGCCCGCCGTCCGGCCCCGCATGCGCGAGCACCTGCGCGGCCGGCACGCCGTCCGGGTAGAACTGGTCGTCCCACGTCGAGTACAGCGAGTTGGTCCAGTACACGCGCCGGCCGTCGCGGCTGATTTCCACCATCTGCGGGCCGCCCGCGAACGTGCGGCCGTTCGTGTGCGGTGCCCGGCGCACGATGCCGCCGATCCGTACCGACCCCGCGAGCACCGGCCGATGCGGATCCGACACGTCGTACTGACGCATCTCGCCGGTGCCCCAGCACGACACGTACAGGAAGCGGTCGTCGAGCGACAGGTCGATGTCGGTCACGAGCGGCGGCACCGCACCGAACCCCTTGAGCAGCGGCGGCAACTCGTCGGCGGCGGCCGGTTCGGCCGGGATCGTCGCGGTCTTGCGCACATGGAACTTGCCGTCTTCGCGCCACCAGGTCCAGATCGACCCTTCCAGATTGGTCGTGTCGACCACGACGCCGACGAACCCGTATTCGCGCACCGGATCGTGGGCGGGCCGTACTTCCAGCGCCATCTGGTGGTGCGCGCCGAGATCGATCGTCTGCACGTTGCGCCGCGCGCGCAGGTCCCAGAAATGCAGACGGTGGCCGTACCGGTTCGCGAGCAGGTCTTCCGGCACGATGCCGTTTTCGAATTGCGGCGGCAACGCCCATTCGCTCGACACCATGTAGTCGCGCGGCAGGTTCCACCAGAAGTCGTAATGCTTGTCCTGCGGGCCGCGATCGATTTCCCAGCGGCCGAGCACGTCGAAGGTCTCGCAGTCCATGATGAAGATGCCGGGCGCGCCGTCGGTGCCGTCCTTGCCCGCGCCGCCGAGCGTGCTCACGTAGATGCCCTCCGGGCCGCAGTGGACCGTGTGCGGCCGCGAATAGCCGGTCTTCGCGAAGATCTCGTCGGGCTCGATGATCTTGTGGATGCGCGCCTGCGTCGGATGCGGCCTGGTATCGATCACGTAGATGCGTGACGAGCGCAGGCCGGGGATGATCAGGAAGCGTCGCTCGAGAAAGGCGTGGCCGGTGAGCGGCGACAGCGACGACGAACACGCATTCCAGCCGAAGTGATGAAACTCGTCGCCGGTGTTCGGCATCGTCACCGTGTGGACGATTTTTCCGTAGGTCGCGGAGCCGGGCTTCACGTCGATCACGGCGAGCGCATCGGGTCTGGAAAAATCGGGACTCAGCAACAACGTATAGGCAAACTCTTCCGCCGGCGCCTGCATCGCAAGTTCCGGCGAAGCGTGAAAGGTCGGGTCGGGCCGCATGCTCATCGGGGTGCCTCTCTCGGTTGTATCGGATCGTTGACGCACGGCCGTTCGCTGCGGCGCGCGGGGCCAAGGTGTTGCGCGGCGCACGTCGGCGGGACGTGCGGTGCCGTGCATCAGGTCGGGAAAGCGGGCAGGCGCGCAGGCCTGGATCGCAGCGCATGGCAGCGCGAGGGTGCAGGTGAGGCGGCGGCGCATGGTGCGCCGGCGAACGCGCCCGCGATGCGGGCGAAATCTGCTAAGGCATGCATATCGATGTTCCGGCGGATGATGGGTGCATCAGGAGCGGGCATGCATCGGACGCTGCGTGCAGCCGGACGGTGTGCCGTCGCGGCGACGCGTGACTA